>CAKZQV010000306.1 GCA_937141895.1 uncultured Verrucomicrobiota bacterium | reverse complement strand
AAAAGAACAGCTGGAACAGCAGCTTAAGTTGCTGACCTCTGAACTGCAGTTTCAGGAGCAGCAGTTTTCGCTGGCACTGGAGCGGCTGGAGCATCAGGCAGAGGTACAGGTTCGGGAGGCGCGGCAGGAGCTAGGCGAATTTAAAGACCGGATGCGGGACGAGGAGAGTGAAGCTCGAGCGGCCTATGAAACCGAACGAAGTGAACTGAAGCAACGATTTGCAGAGCAGATTGAGCCGCACCAGACGGAACTGACTGATGTAAAAGCCCGGCTGACCGAGCTCGAGTTTGAACTGCGGACCGTGGACCGAATGCCGATGTTTGAGACGGAGCGGTCGGCTTTGCTCGAAACGCATCAGACGTTGAACCAGGCGAAAATTCGGTCGGAGGAGGCCGGAAAATCGGCACAACGCCAGGCAAAGGAATTGAGCCGGGAAGCGGACGACAAACAGCGGCTGGCGGAAGCCTACGGAGAAAAGCAGCTGGCTCCGCTGTTGGCAAAGCGGGAAAACCACCTTGCTCAACGGGATCGACTGCGCGCGGAACTGGAACAGCTGGAGGGTTCGTTGCTGGACTATCTGGAACGCGAGGCGCCGGATTGGGGAAAGACGATCGGGCGTGTGGCGCGTCGCGACCTTTTATTGGATGCCCGGCTTGAGCCGATGCCGGGAGAAGGCCATTCGTTGTATGGCGTTGATCTGCAGCTGGGCCATTTGGAGTCGGAAGCGCTTTCGCGCGCGGTCATTGAGAAGGAGCTGAAGGAAACCGAACAGGCACTGACTTCAGTATCGAAGCAGATCGATCAGCAAGTCCAACAGAACCAGACGGAACAGGATAAACTGGTTCAGCAGTATAACCGCAAAGTGCGCGAGCAGCAGGAGCTGGCGAAACAGGAGGAAAACAACCTGTTCATGCTGGAGCGGGATCTGGAAAAAAATACAATTGCCTTGCAGGAACTCAAGGAGCGGGCTGTTGCTGAAAAAGCAGTTAAAATTAATGAACTAGAGCAGCGTCAAAGCCAGCTCCGGCTACAACAGGAGGAATTGGCGGCGTTGATTGAGCAGCGGAATGCACAGCGGGCGACCGCTTTCCAAGCTCTGGAAAACGATTATTGTCGGCAGAGCAATGGATTTTCCAAACAGATCGCAGCGCGTGAAAAAGCGGTTGAACGCGTGGTTGCCGAACAGAAAATATGGCTGGAAGAACGGCGGGACGCCCTGCAAACCGAGCGGAAGGAACAGCTCCGCCGACAGGGGGTGGATGCCGATAAGGTGGCCAATCTGGAGCAGCAGGTTGAATTGGTGAGCCAGAAGCTGGAAGCGATCGAGGCGTCGCGCGAAACCATCTACGGCTACGAGAAAGATCGGCGCGAGTGGATCGATCGTTTAGAAGAATTTCAACGGGAGCGCAAGCGGCTGGAAGATGAGATTGAGCATCGCGATCAATTGCATCAACGCCGGATTCGGCAGGAAAACGAAGCACTTCAGGTGATGGTGGATCGGTTGGCTGTTTTACGGCAGGAAAGAAAAGCGGTGGATGCTGAACGGACCGCTTTCAAGGCATTTCAGTCTGAAGAATTATTCCGCGACTACGAAGCCTATATTCAGCATCATGACCGATCGGATGGCGCGGAATGCATCCGATGGATCGGTACCCTCAAGAGTCTTGCGCTGGAGTTTGATAAAAAAGACCGGTTGCTACGTGATCGGATCACGGCATTTTCCGGGCGGTTCAGCGAAAATAACTGTCTGGATTTTGAGGTGCGTTTGGCGGGCGATGCAGCCTTCCGCAGTTTTGCCGAGCATGTAACCGCCTTTATCCGGGAACAGCGGATCGTGACGCTGAAGACAGAAGTCACGAAAAAGTATTCCATGGTGCTGGACGGCATTGTGCGCGATACCACGCAGCTGCTGAAGAAAGAGGGCGAAGTGCAGGGGATTATCCGGAAAATCAACGATGATTTCCGAAAGTCGAATTTTGTGGGCGTGGTGCGCAGTATTGAAATGCGTCTACAGGAAAGCAGTGACCGCATTTTTCAAGTCCTACGCGAAATCTGTGCCTTTCAGTCTGAGCATGCAATGAACTTTGGAGAATTGAATCTGTTTAATCAGGGAGGGAACAGCAACGATGAAAAGGCGGTTGAATTGCTGGAGCAACTGCTGGCTCAAATGGGACAGATGAAGAGCAAGGTGCTGCGGCTCGAAGATGCGTTGGACCTGGAGTTTCGCGTTTGTGAAAACGAAAATGATACCAACTGGGTCAGCCGCCTGGCGAACGTGGGTTCGAACGGTACCGATGTGCTGGTTAAGTCGATGATCTATATTAACCTGCTGAATATCTTCAAATCGGGCGGCCGTAAAAATGCTGACTCAGCCATGCTGCATTGTCTGGTGGATGAAGTTGGCATTCTGCACGACAGCAACGTGACGAGTCTGATCAATTTTGCCGCCGAGCGCGGCATTTGCATGATTAACGGATCGCCCAATTCGCACAACGAGCAGGACTACCGCCACATCTACATCTTCCGCAAAGAAGGAAACCAAACCGCGATAGCCCGATTGGTCAGTCATGTTGCATAAAAAAATAAGCCGCAGTTTTGCATCGAACCTTCTGCGATTAATCGACGGAGAGATGCTGCCGGCCAGTGCGTTCGGAAACCGACGACAGTTGAAACAACTGGAGGAAGACCGGGCTGTAGTGCGAATGGTAACCGGTCGGAATCGGGCGTCTATCCGCTGTGCCGATCCGATCGCACTGGAAAACTATCTGCGGCTGCATTTCGGAATTACCGATCTCGAAACGTATATTAAACTACTGGATCAGGAAACCCGCGATGGAGAGGATTCCTTACAGGCAACCACATCCACGAAAACATTTCGCCGAAAAGGGATGCAGGGATTTTTTATCAAAGCATTTTCAACTCAGCTGCACGTGGGTGGCCGTGCTCTGGATGCGTTGCCCGACGGTGTTGAATATTTTGTGCATGAACCCGCTGCTCTTCACGTTCCCTCGTCGGCCTTGATTGTCGGAGTGGAAAATCCGGAATGTTTTGTGAAGATCGATCGTTTGATCCATCGTTTTCCGCAAAAGGAGCTCGTCGTTGTGATGCGCTACCACAGCCTCAGTCCAGTGGAGTGGTTGAAGACGATTGAAAACCACTATCTCCATTTCGGCGATTTTGATCCGGCGGGCATCGCGATCTATTGCAACGAATATCTCAGCCGCCTCGGGGAAGAGCGCTGTCGGTTCTGGGTTCCCCCCGAAATTGTGTCATTAATGAACGCGCATGGTCGTCCTGATCTCTTTGATCGGCAGCACCAACTTTGGCCACCACGGATTCCATTCAAGCAAGCCGAACTTCGGAACCTGGTTGCTTTAATCACGCAGCAGGGAAAAGGATTTGAGCAGGAGCAGGTACTGAATTCCTGATTTCAGTTTCAAATGCCGGGATTAAATCATATCTTCCAAGGATTGGAAGTTGGAAGGTTTGTATGGCGGATAACGTATATTTTTATTGTGGCAACGATGAATATCTGGTGGGGCTGAATGCGCGGAAACGGGTGGATTTGATTTGCCCGGCGGAGGAGCAGTCGCTTTCATTGGAGGTGATCGATGGAGCGGCTTCCAAAATTGAGGAAGCGGTGGCTGCGATTGATTCATGTGTTGCGGCCTTCCGTACGGTTGGACTGTTTGGTGGTAAAAAGGTGGTCTGGTTCCGCGACGTCGCATTCCTGAAAAATGCGGTCATCATGAAAAATGCCGATGTGAAGCGGTTGCTGGCTGAATTGTCCAATGATTTAAAGGCGGGCCTCTCGCCGGATCAGTTCCTGGTGCTCTCGGCGCCGGGGATGGATAAGCGGTCGGCTTTCTATAAAGCGATCAAGGATATCGTTGAGATTGATGAATATGATATTCCAGAGCGTGACTATGAAGCGCGGCCGGTGGCGCTGAAGCGCGCGGTTTCTCTGTTCAAGCGCGAGGGGTACAGCATTGATGGCAAGGCGATTGAGCTGTTCATTGATCGTACCGGCTTTGAAACGCGGCAGATTATGAATGAGGTCGAAAAGCTGGTGCTTTTCAAGGGCGACGATAAATCGATTGTTGTGGCAGACGTGCAGCTGATGACGTCGGCTTCCGGCGAATCTGTGGTCTGGGATTTTACCGACGCGGTGGCGGAACGCAACCTGGGCGTAGCCATTAAGGTTTTCCGCCAACTACTTTTCCAAAAACAGACGGCGATTGGGCTGATTATCCAGATGGAATCGATGTATCAGAACCTGTTGCGTTTTCGCGAATATATGCAAATCGGCTGGTTGCGGATGAACGGCAATCGCATCCAGTGGGCGAACGACCAGGAAATCGATGATTATTTTGCCGAGATGTCAGATGATCCACGAAAAATGCACTGGTTCCGTGCATCCAAGCTGGCGAACCAGGCCGCGCCTTACACCGTAAACCGCCTGGCGGCGAGTAAGTGGCTGGTGGTGGATACCCACGAAAAAATGCTGTCGGGCGGCGGATCGATTCCGCATGAACTGATGCTCGAAACCCTGCTGGCCAAACTCTGTGCTCCGGCGCAGCGCCGACGCACATAGCGCCGGATGAGAGCATCCGGCCTACAGTTCAAATCATTGGAAAATAAAAAAAGCCGACCCGATGGGCCGGCTTTCTGCATCAACTTGTTCGGCTCAAATTAGCTGTCGCCGAAGGTCCAGTTGACGAAGACAAATCCCTGAGCCAGATCGCTCGGGAAGTCACTGAACCACTCATTGTCGCTGATGATGTTCACGAGGCCGAGCTGGAACAGATTATGTGCGGATTCGGTATAGTTAACTACGCCCCACTGGAAGCCGCCATCGACCTTCTTGGCTACGTTTACCGCACCCCACTGCACGCCGGTCAGTTCTTCGGATACATAGTTTACGAGGCCCCATTGCAGACCGGTAAAATCTTCTGCGTAGTTATAGAGCGTGTAGAAGATAGGACCCTGCACGCCCGAGCTTTCGCCGGTCATACCGTTGACTACACCAATCTGCCATTGGGAGCCTGGGTTTTCGTTCCAAAGGCCGATGGAAACGCCTTTAATTTCGGTGTCTCGGTCCTGAATGGCGATGTCCGGGATAAGCGAAAGCTGAAATCCTGCGGCAAAAGCGCCGGATGCTGCTGCTACTGCGATGGATGCGATGATTGCTTTTTTCATTCTCTTTCTCCTTTGTGTGACTTATGAAAGCTGGACACTTAGCCCATTATTTCAATGATCCTGCCCGATGCAGGCCCTTATATACAGAATATTTATTTTCTGAGCTGAATGCGCAGTATGTGTAGTTGCTCCCAGTTTCTTGGGTATCGTTTTGTATTCATCTCTCATCATACGGTTCATACTGGATAAACAATGAACGTTATGCAAAGAAGCATATTGTGATGGGATTACAGGTGCAACATAAATTTCCGGAATCATTGCGCATATGTTTATCGAAATTTAATGGTCAAAGACAGTCGTAGAACAGCCGGTGCTGGGCAGATTGCCGTCGTTCATTCTTTAACCGGAAAAGGATTGTCGGTATGTGTTTCTTCGTTAAATCACAGCACATAAACTTTAGGATATCATGAGTGAAACATTTGCAGATCGACTGGAGAGCGTAGAGCAACGCATTAAGGCCGCGTGTACAAATGCCGGACGTGAACGGGATGAGGTTACCCTGCTTGCGGTATCCAAAACTAATCCGCCGGAAGCCGTACGGGAAGCGGTGGATTGCGGGCTTCGTCTGTTCGGTGAAAACAAGGTGCAGGAGTCGCAGCATAAACTTCCCATGTGCCCATCCGGATTGGAATGGCATCTCATTGGTCATTTGCAATCGAACAAGGCAAAGGTGGCGGCGAACCTGTTCCAGATGATCCATTCCGTCGATTCGTTGAAGCTTCTCCAGGCATTGGAAAACCATGCCATCCAAACGCTGCCGGTGCTGCTGCAGGTCAATATTGCCGGTGAAGCCGCGAAATATGGACTTAAACCCGACGAGGTCGCCGGTGTAATTGAGGAAGCCAACCGAATGAGCAGATGCGAAGTGCACGGCCTGATGCTTATCCCGCCGTTTTCGCCCGATCCCGAAAAAACGCGCGCCCATTTTTCCAATCTTCGGAAACTGCGCGATCAGCTACAGGACGAAACCGGTACGCCGCTACCCGAACTTTCCATGGGCATGTCGCACGATCTCGAAGTCGCGATTGAAGAGGGCAGCACCTGGGTCCGCATCGGAACTGATCTTTTTGGTAAAAGATAGGCACTAGGCCATCGGCACTAGGCCATTAGTGGTGTACGGTCTCATGAGATTCTAAAAACGTAATCACCTAAAACGTAATACTGAATATTATGAAAATTGTATTTATTGGAGCGGGCAACATGGCGGAAGCCATTGTTGCGGGAATTGTCAGGCAGAATGTGGTTGAGGCTGCTGATGTC
>CAKZQV010000305.1 GCA_937141895.1 uncultured Verrucomicrobiota bacterium | reverse complement strand
TCCTGGATGATGTTCTTTCCGCCGTCGACACCCAGACCGAAGCGGCGATCATGTCAAAATTGCAGCCGGTGATGAATGAGCGCACCACGTTGTTTGTGAGCCACCGGATTTCCACCCTGCGCTATGCCGATACCATCATCGTGATTGAAGATGGCAAAATCACGCAGCGCGGCACGCATGACGAACTGATTACCCAGCCGGGATACTATTCGGAACTCAACACCCTCCAGCAACTGGAACAAAAACTGGAGGAAGGGTCATGAATAAAGGCCGACGTTTCCTGACCTATTCCAAGCCCTATGCCGGGTGGCTGAGCATCGCCTTTGCGTTGATCATGTTTACCTCCCTGACCGTGAACTATCTGCCGGTATTGCTCCAGCGGATCACGGATGAATGTCTGGTGAATGAAACTACACCGGTGGATGAACGCCTGGCCCTGCTCACCAAACTGGGATTAATGTACATTGCGCTGGCCGCCGTGGGTCATGGCGTACGTTATCTTCAGGCGTTGCTAACCGCCTGGATCGGGCAGAAAATTATTTATGATTTAAGGCTCTCCGTCTTCCGCAAAGTACTGCGGCTGCATCAGGGCTATTTTGACAAAACGGCCATCGGCACGCTGATGACCCGCGTGACATCAGACATTGAGCGGCTGCAGCATTTTGTTACGGAAGGCGTCGTCGGATCGCTGGCCGATATTTTTATGCTGATCGGCATTATGGGCTATATGATCTGGTTCAGTCCCCTGCTCTCGATTTCGATTTTCGCCACGTTGCCCTTCCTGTTTGGCATCATGTATTTCATCAACATGCGCTTGCGGAATGCCAATCGGGATATTCGCGACCGGCAATCGAAACTCAATGCCTTGATTCAGGAAGACCTGACCGGCATGACGACGATTCAGCTCTTTAATCGTGAAGCGAGTGCGATCGAGGATTTTGAAGGCCGGAATAAAAAGCTTCGATCAGCCTATTATGATGAAGTCCGCTGGTTCAGCCTCTATTTCCCTGTAATGGAAATCGGTCAGATCATTGCCATTTTGATCACCCTGAGCATCGGCGGTTTTCTGATTATGGGGGGAGAAAGTGCGCTGACCCTCGGTATGCTGATTGCTTTCCTCGCCTACCTGCGCAACTTCTTTCATCCGCTGGGCTCCCTGTCGGATAAAGCCGGCTCGTTTCAGGTGGCCATGGCCTCCATCGAACGCGTTTTCGACCTGCTCGACACCGACGAAAAAATAAAGGATCCGGAAGAATCGGAAACTCCCGATCGCCTAGCCGGAACTATTGCGTTCAATAATGTATCTTTTGCTTATGTTGAAGATAACTGGGTCATTAAAAACCTCTCCTTCGAAGTGGAGCCGGGTCAGGTCCTCGCCGTGGTCGGTGCAACCGGTGCGGGTAAAAGTACGATTATTAATCTCATCGGCCGTTTCTACGACGTGCAACAGGGCTCTGTTACGATCGATGGCACAGACGTCCGCGATTTTTCAAAGCATGATTTAAGAAGTCGTCTCGGCTACGTTTTCCAAGATCCGTTTATTTTCACAGGAACCGTTGCGGATAATGTCGGCCTGGGTACCCCCGGCATTTCGCGAGAGGACATTATCCAAGCTGCAAAAACGGTCAATGCGCATACCTTTGTTGAGGCCATGCCCCAAGGCTACGACACGGTCATGAATGAACGCGGCGCCGGTTTATCACTGGGTCAGAAACAGCTTTTGGTTATGGCCCGCGCGCTGGTTCAGAATCCGGAACTGTTGTTTGTCTTGGATGAAGCGACGGCCAGTGTAGACACGGCAACGGAAATGTTGATTCAGGATGCCCTGAGCAAACTGGTCTCCAATCGCACCTCCATTGTGATTGCCCACCGTCTTTCCACCATTCGGAATGCCGATCGAATTCTGGTGATGCGTCACGGCGAACTCGTCGACCAAGGCACCCACGATGAACTCATGGCCAACGACGGCTACTACCGCCAGCTTTACGAACTCCTGTTGCATTCGCCAAACTAAATCCCAATATCTCAAAGCTTATTCTAAACTTGATAAAAGTATTCATCTGTTTATTCTGATTCCTCAACACAGGAGGATGAGATGAGAGGTTTATGGGTTACACTCAGTGCACTGGGGATTGCAGTTACCGTAAGTGCAGACGAAGCTACGGATGCATTACGAAAAGAGTTCGAGGCTTACAAAGCAGCATCGGAAGCCCGCATTCAGTCTCTGGAAGGCCAGATTACAAACCGTACGGATCTGACGCAGTCAGAAATTGATGAGCTTCGTATTTTTGCGGAACGAGGCACCTTTGATTTTGAATTTCAGGGCTACCTGCGCGCCGGCTATGGCGTTGATGGTCAAGGTAATGCTCAGGCCGAATTCAAGGCCCCGAATGCTGAATCCAAGTACAGGTTAGGTAATGAAGCGGAAACCTATTTAGAAACCATTTTCGTCGCAAAGACGCCTCCGGAAATGACCGGATCAAAAGATAAAAAATTTGAAACTCAAATCCGGCTGGCTTATAGCGTTCCGAGTTCGAACAATGCAAACTATGATAGTACATTTTCATTACGTGAGGCCTACGGAACGGCGAGCGGATTATTTGCCGATAATCCAACCGCGACCTGGTGGGCAGGTCAACGCTTCTACTCCCGTATTCAAGTACACATGACGGATTTCTGGTATCGGGACATGTCCGGCTATGGTGGCGGCATTGAAAACGTGGCCGTAGGCGATGACACGGCCAAGGTGGGCCTTGCATGGATCGGGGGATCCATTGACGAACTTAACTCAGATGGCAGTGTGATTGTGAACCCGTCCGGTCAGCTGCGAAAAGACAGTATTGACCTTTCCCTGACTGAAATCGACTCCTTAGGCGGTGAGCTTCGCGTATTGTTAACCTATGCCTATTTCGATGGTGATGATATTGAGTCCGCAACCCAAACCAATACGGTAAATAACAGTCATGGAGGAGCGATCAATATCTTCCAGATTAATGAATTTGAAAACGACATTCAAAACCTGACCGCACTTCAATACGGAACAGCATCCGCCTATAACTTTAAAGCGGTTTTGGCGGCACCGACGGGATTTTCAACCGCGAATCTCAACGATGACGTCGACACAAGCGAATGGCAGCAATTCCGGATAGTTGAAGATATTAACTATGACGCAAATAAGAAATTTTCGGGATCAGCCACCGCTGTTTATCAGTATACCTACTTGGGTGATGTCCCCATGAATACGGTGCACTGGACTTCGCTCGGTATCCGGCCGGTCTACCATTTCAACCGCTACTATTCGTTTGCGACAGAGGCAGGCTGGGATTATACCGACCAGAAAGGCGGCGATAGCGGCTCACTGTTCAAGCTGACATTTGCTCCGCAAATTACGCCGGAAATGTCGGTCCTAAGTCGCCCTGCCCTAAGGGCGTTCATCACCTATGCTTGGTGGTCAGACGACTTTAAGGGTGCGGTAGGGTCGACTACGCATCAGGACAAAACAGCCGGACTTTCAGCAGGTGTCCAGATGGAAGCCTGGTGGTAAAACCGGGCGTACGAAGGAGATAAAATCCCGCCGAAATTTCGGCGGGATTTTTTATTCACCGATGATTTTGACGAGCGCGCGTTTATCACGCTTGCCGTCGAGCTCGTAATAGAAGATGGCTTCCCACGGACCGAAGTCGAGTTTGCCGTCCGAAATCGCCACCACGACTTCACGGCCCATGACCGTACGTTTCAGATGAGCGTCGGCATTATCTTCAAATCCATTGTGCGCATATTGATCGTAGGGTTTTTCCGGCGCCAGCTTTTCCAGCCATCGTTCAAAATCAGCATGCAGACCGCTTTCATTGTCGTTAATAAAAACGGATGCGGAAATATGCATGGCATTCACGAGGCACATTCCCTCTTTGATTCCAGATTCGGCCAGGCACTCTTCAATCTGCGGGGTGATGTGGATAATCTGCCGCCGGCGCGGAGCGTTAAACCAAAGTTCTTTACGATACGATTTCATTTATACCTCCTTAAGATAGTCGTCTAAGGGGACCAATACTTCATTCAGATAAAGCTGTTTCATCAGATCACAGTCCAATCGGTGACCGGCTTTGTAGGATTTGATCTGGCCCACGAAAAGTCCATTGGGAATCAGGGCAATGGCGGCCAGCAGATCCAACACCGACCGGTGCCATACCGCCTCCAGAGCCTTGCCTTCATGGATCAGGCGCGGTTCGTTAATATAACGTTTTTTGCCTGCAATGGAGACGTTCTGTTTGTTGTAGCCCAGATTCCGGACATCGGCGAAAAGTTTGCCGATGGTTTTACAGTACAGCACCTTGGAATTGGACGTGTTGGTACGGGCAACCGACGCCATTTCGGTCAGTTCCTTGCATACCGGGAACTTGATGCGCTGCTGACCGAGTGCGGTATTAAAATTAATCGCCGCATCGATGGTCAACTGCGGGTCGTCGAGATTTTCGGGCGGGGCCAGCGTGACAAAATCGCCATAGGTTCCGCCAACGGTAACGGGTTCTTTGACGGTGAAATATTTAACCGGTTTATCCAGTGTCTGTACGCCACACCTGTTGATCGCCTCGACCACATCAAGACTGCCCTGTTCGAACAGCGGCGGATCACCGGAATCGAGTTTGATGATCATATTGTCGATGCCCATGCCCATGCGCAGGGAGATCATATGTTCCACCATACGGACATAGTTGTGCGGATTTCCAGAGCGCAAAACGATGTTGCTTACAATCTGCCCCGTGGTCCATACGTTGGCAATGGCCACCCGGATTGGGAGCGTATTTGGTAAATCGGCGCGATCCAGCCACCAGCCTTCCTGATTGGAGGGTGCGAGCGTGATCGTCCGCATGGCTTTACCCATAAACGTGCCCGGCCCGGAAATGGTGGTCTCGCCCGCAAGCGTAGTCTGCGTCTTCCGAAGGGGTTCCACTTTTTTATCGCTCAGGTCCCAATCGACGGGAAGCTGGTTCATTTCTTCATAGGAGGACTTAATTACTTCGTCGTCGCCCATCAAAATGGTGCCTGGATTTGTCATAAATAGATACTCTTCTTGTTTTGAACTGCTTAAATGAATGACCTATCTTTAATTCTTTCGTCCAAACTAGGCAATCAAAACTAAGGGGTACTGTTTGAAGGATGGTAAAGTCATCCGATCCGCTGGAGTGGTCGGTAGTTTCACGCTGCTCAGTCGCGGGCTGGGTATGCTGCGTGATATCATCATTGCCTATTATTTCGGCACCTCCCTTTTTGCGTCGGCCTTCTTTGTCGCCTTTACCCTGCCGAACCTGTTCCGCCGGCTTTTTGGCGAAGGTGCGCTGTCGGCCGCATTTATTCCGATCTTCATCGAAACCCGCACCAAACAGGACGATAAATCGGCCTGGGATATGGCCTCCAAAGTCGTCACCATGACGGCCGCCCTGCTCTCCACGATCGCGATCCTTGGCGTGCTCGTGTTTTCAGTTCTGGCCAAACTACCCTGTTTTGCTGAGTCCACCATCATTACCTTTGAGTTATCGCGCATCATGTTTCCCTACGTGGTCTTTATCTGTCTGGCCGCGCTGTTTATGGCGGTTTTAAATTCCTTTAAGCATTTTGCCACATCCGCGTTTGCGCCCTGCCTGCTGAATCTCATCCTCATTGCCGTCATGTTGTTCATTTTTCCACTTGTTGGAGACGAACCGGCGATCTGGGCCCGGGCGCTGGCCTGGGGGGTGGTCGTGGCAGGAATTGCTCAGGTAATTATTCAACTGCCGGCCCTTAAACGATTCGGTTGCCCTTTTAAATTTTCCAATCGCTGGAACGATCCTAAAATCAGAAAGATGCTGTTGTTGATGGCGCCGGGCGCACTCGGCATGGCGGTCACCCAGTTTAATGTGCTGATCGACCGGCTGCTGGCCCTGTGGATTGGAGACTGGGCGCCGGCGGCGCTTTTTTACAGTGAACGCATGATCTATTTCCCGCTCGGTATTATTGCCACGGCCATGGGCACCGTGTTGCTTCCGACGTTCTCATCGCAACGTGCTGAAGCTGACCATTCCTCGATGAGCACCACCATCAATCATTCTCTACGCCTGCTTTCGTTTATCATGGTTCCGGCCGCGCTGGGGCTTCTGGTGCTGGCACCGAATATTCTCACCTGCATTTTTGAATGGGGTGGAAAATTTGACCATGAGTCCACCCTGCTTAGCGCCCGAGCCCTGATGTTCTATGCGCCGGGTCTCGTGGTCTTCAGTGCCGCCAAGGTTTTTGTTCCCGCTTTTTATTCTATGCAGGATACAAAGACGCCGGTGCGCATCGGAATTTATGTCGTCCTGATTAACCTGATCCTGAACATTATCTTCATCCTCACGCTGCCGGAATACTGGAAGCATGCGGGCATGGCCTTTTCCACCGTGCTGGCAGAGGCCGCCGGTATGATGGTTCTGGGCCTGTTTTTAAGTCG
>CAKZQV010000304.1 GCA_937141895.1 uncultured Verrucomicrobiota bacterium | reverse complement strand
GGGCTGATCCCCAGTGCGGTCAGACGGTCGGCATTCATCCAGACGCGCATACTGTATTTCGGTCCCCAGACCTGCGCACGGCTCACGCCGCGGATTCGCTCCAGCGACGGCTGAATAATTTTATAGGCATAGTCGCTCAGGAACAGATCTTCGCGACTGCCGTCCGGCGAACGCACCACGATGAACCCGAGGAAGTCGGAGGATTCCGTTTCCACGGTTACCCCCTGCTGCACCACCTCGGTGGGCAGTAGCGCTTCGGCCTGGGCCACGCGGTTCTGAACTTTCACCTGGGCCATGTCCTGATCCGTGCCCACTTCAAAGGTGACCGTCAGGGTGTACATGCCGGCGTTGTCGGAGGAAGACGACATATAGATCATATCCTCCACCCCGTTCACGGCATCCTCGATGGGCCCCGCCACGGTGGAGGCCATCACCTCGGCGCTGGCGCCTGGATACATAGCGCGCACCACAATCTGCGGCGGCGTCACCTGCGGATACTGAGCAATCGGCAGCGACGAAATCGACAGCAGCCCCGCCAGCATCAAAACGATGGAAATTACACCCGCCAAGCGCGGGCGTTCAATGAAGACCCGCGAAATCATTTTTCAACCTCCATGAGCGTAACCGATGCAGTCGCACCCGGTTGTACTTTCTGTACCCCCACCACCACTACGCGGTCGCCGGCCTTGAGTCCGGATGTAATCACAAAGTCGCCTTCAACGGGTTCACCGAGGGTAACGCGTGCGACCCCAATGACGCCCTCTTCGCTTGCCGTAAGCACATAGCTTCCATCCTGGTCGACCAGAATGGCCTGCTGCGGAATGCGTATCCCTATGGGTCGGTCGGCCTGACCAACAAGGATGGTCACGTACCCGCCGGCCACCAGCAGCTCATCCGGATTATCAAATAGGTACCGCACCGTCATGGTGCCGGTACGCTCGTTCATGGTGTTGTCATCAAAATCCTTTTTTCCAACCATTGGAAGTTCGGTGCCGGTGGGCAGACGAATGTTGGCTGCCAGCTCATTGATCGTGCCGTTGATCACATTCTCGCGATACTTGAGATAAGCCCGATCCGTCACAGAAAAAACCACGCGGACCGGATCGAGCTGCACGATGGTCGCCAGCGTGGTACCGATCATAGAGTCCACATAGTTTCCTTTGGTGATCATGGCGGCCCCGATGCGGCCGTCGATCGGCGCCCGGATTTCGGAATATTCCAGATCCAGCTGTGCGATCTGCAGATTGGCCTCTGCCTGTTTCAGGTTGGCAACAGCCTGGAGCTTGAGGGCTTCAGCCTGATCTTTGTCCGATTGCGAAACACTGGTGCCGGCTTTTTCAATGCGCTCGAAATAGCGCTGGGCCCGATTGAGCTCCGCCTTGGCGCTGGCCAGGTCGGCCTCGCGGGCGACGACCATGGATTTGTAGCGCTTCTGATCGACGGTAAACAGCAGGTCGCCCGCCTTGACCATAGAACCTTCGGTGAAATGCACTTCATCGACATAGCCCGCGACATCCGACTTTACCATCACCTGCTGTACCGGCTCGACGGACGCAATATATTCCTGCCTCACATCGACAGGCCCCTCTTTCACCTCAATCGCTTTGACCGCTGGCGGCGGCATTTCGCCGGGGCCACCCATCATCGCCGACATATCCATCGACATCATTTTGCCGGCAAATATTCCCACGCCGATACCCACCGCAAGCGTCACAATGAACACGATAATCGCTATGATCTGCTTCAACATAATACAGTCTCCTTAATCCAATATCTACTGATCGAGCGGCAGCCCCAGGAGCAGCTGCGTCTGTTTAACAATTAAATCTTCCATCGTCTGGAGGTAGTCTTCCGAATACTGATCGGTGCCGAGCATCTTCAGCATGGCCTTACGATAATCGGCATGCGCAAAAATCGGCATTTTCATGATGACCGCCCGCAGATGAATTTCTTCCGGACTCATGTCCGGATCAATAATCTTATAGAGCTTGGTAAATCCGCTTACGCTTTGCTGCAGCACCTGCTCATCAAAAATATCGTACAGATGGTCATCGCGCTGAAGCAGTTGATAAATCACCGGCACATGCCATTGCGGCCGGTCCGATCGAAACATGTCGGTAATTTCGCTGGCAACCAGCGAACGAATGGTCGCCGATAGTTCCGCCGGTGTAGAGTCTTCGTTAATTCCTTTAACAATTTCCAAATCATCTGCATGCGAACAACCGCCGATGGCCTCGCGCACCACCGCCTCAAGCAGTCCGTCTTTGCTTCCGAAATGGTAATGAATACTCCCGATATTTTCGCCGGCGCGCTCCGCCACCATGCGGGTCGTTAGATGCGCAAGACCGTGCGCAGCCGCCAGCTCCCCCGCCGCCTGAATCATTTTATTTTTGGTCGTATCACTCGTGGAATATCCGGACATCAAAATCGCTCTTAATTTTTAATCAGGCGACCAAATTTAGTCGCGCGACAAATTTAGTCAAGTGATTAAATGTTAGGATTTCATCCTTAGGATCAACATCGAACGAACCCACGGAAACTTACAAAATAGAGATAAATGCATCTATTCACTGCAAAGTCTTAAGATGGGACGCCGCTGTGAACTCCGTATTCTCCAGCCGGGCAGGGGGTAAAATGTAGCATGAGCGTCTCGCTCGTTTCCCGTCGCCCGGAAGCAAGCGGGACGCTTGCTCTACTTTTGGTCTCTAATAGAACGTTAGATATTATAACGCTTCCGCGGTGGTTTCCCATTCAGTTTCCAAGGATTGGATTTCGGACTGAATTTCAGCCAAACGGGCATTGATGGCCGAAAAGTCGGCATCACGCCGGGACATCATTTCGTTGGTCAATTCGGTCTGCTCTTCCGCCAGCTTTTCGATTTTGCGCTCAATTTTTTTCAGCTCTTTTTCGGCTTCGCGCTGCGCGGCACGGGCCTTGCGGGCATCCTTGCCTTTAACGATGGGGCTGGAAGACTGGGATTCGACCGACGGGGACGTCGTTCCTCCAGCAGCGCTTTCCGATTTCAGGTTTCCATTTTCCGTTTTCTCTAAGAAATATTCATAATTTCCGGGGAAACGGGAAACCCCGGCATCGTCGATATGGATAATCTGCTCGGCAATATTGCGTACAAAGGTGACATCATGACTAACCACACAGAGCGCGCCTTTATACTCTTTCAGCGCCTGCTCCAACGCTTCGCGTCCATTGACATCGAGATGGGTGGTCGGCTCGTCGAGCAGCAGGAAATTCGGCGGATTAATAAAGAGCCGCGCAAAGGCCAGACGGATTTTTTCGCCGCCGCTGAGGACCGAGACTTTTTTATCGATCGTATCGCCGCTGAATCCAAAACCGCCGAGCAGATTCCGGACTTCCGATTCCATGGCCACCGGATGCTCATCCTTCACAATATGATACACCGATTTTTCCGGATTCATGGTTTCGGCAAAATCCTGCGACTGATAACCAATAACCACTTTATGCCCGACCACCCGTTTACCGTCCGAAAGTTCCAGCGCGCCCGCCAGCGAACGAAGCAGCGTGGTTTTCCCCATGCCGTTATAGCCGACCAGCGCGACTTTTTCGCCGCGGTTGATATTGAGATCCAAGGACTGGAAAATCCAGCGGTCGCCGTCATACGTCAACCCGCCTTTTTCCAGACGGATGATTTCATGTCCGGAGTGCGGCGGATCGCCCAGGCGGATTTTTGAGGTATTCGCCACCGTGGCCGGAGCTTCGATACGCTCCATTTTTTCGAGTTGTTTAATCCGGCTCTGCACTTGCGATGCCTTGGTTGCCTTTGCCCGGAACCGGCGGATAAAACTTTCGATCTGCTCAATTTCGCGATCCTGATTTTCTTTAGCGGCCAGCTGATGCCGAATGCGCTCTTCGCGCTCCGTAAGATAATAGTCGTAGCCGCCCTGATAGCGCGTGGCCTGACCGCCGGCAATTTCAAGCGTCACGGTTACCAGTGATCGAAGCAGATAGCGGTCATGCGAAATCAGCAGCATGGTGCCTTCATAGTTGCGCAGGAATTTCTGCAGCCATTCCACCGCTGGCAGGTCGAGAAAGTTGGACGGTTCGTCGAGCATCAGCAGATCCGGATTGGCGATCAGCGTGCGCGCCAGCTCGGCGCGCATCTGCCAGCCGCCGGAAAAAGAAGTGAACGGCTGATCAAACTCTTCCACATGAAAACCCAGCCCGCTCAGCGCCGCCCCCGCTCGCGCTCGCATTTCGTAGCCGCCCAGATGTTCAAATTTATGCTGCAGTTCCCCAATCTGTTTCAACGCGCGCTCTTTTTCCAATCCCTGGAAATTTGGAAGCTGCGTTTCCAATGTATGGATTTTTTCGGGGATGGTTTTAAGCTCGGGAATCGAATTCTCGGTGTAATCAATTACGCTTAAATCCACTTCGTGCGGATTCAACTGCTGCTTGAGATGGCCGATCCGGCAATGCTTCGGTAATACGATATCGCCCGCATCGGCCTCGATTTCATGATTAATCAGGCTGAATACGGTCGATTTTCCAGCCCCATTGGGCCCGACAATACCGATCCGCTCCCCGGCATTAATCCGAAACGTCACCGATTTCAGTACATCCTGCGTACCGAACTGTTTACTCACCTGTATAAAATCGACCATTGAAGCATTATCCCAAAGACCGGAGAACGTAGCCGATACACCGGCTGCGGAAAATAAAAAACCCGCTCCAGACGGGAACGGGTTTAAAAATGGAGCGAGCGATGAGATTCGAACTCACGACAGTCACCTTGGCAAGGTGGGGCTC
>CAKZQV010000303.1 GCA_937141895.1 uncultured Verrucomicrobiota bacterium | reverse complement strand
TGCCGATATCCACACCATGAACCGGATGCGCGCGACGGCCGATTATGTTTTCCAGACGCTGGAAGACGAGGAGCTCGCGATTGAGCTCCTGAACCTTCAATGGTTCATTAATCCAGTCGATTTTGAACAACTGAAATTCGGCAAACCCTTTCGGGTGGCCTACCAAAGTAAACCTGAGTATTTTATCCATATGCAGCGCCTCAACACATGGGAAGGCCGAATGTCATCTATGGAAGCGCGGATTCTCCTGACCATGCCGGAGTCCAGCTGGGCCGTGCTGGATAACGTGCACTTTGATGAAATGACGGAAGAGAGCATCAAGCTGTCGAACAACGACTACGTCAAAAAAATCCTGGCATACAAAACTCAACAGAAACCGCTCACACAGGTGGACTATAACAATCTGGCGAACTGGGCGCTGAAACATGGGAACCGCACCCTCTTTGAGTATGTCATCAAAGAATCGGGGGAACTGGACATCTATCACCTCGATTTGGGCGCCCTAGCCGAAAACCAAAAACTGTTTGAGCACTATGCCCCGAAACTGATGAGCAATGTCGAATACACCACAGATGAAGAGCCGCGCGAATATGGAACCACCATCGGTCGACTCAAACGTGTTTTTACCGCCCAAAATGAACAGGCGGGGCTCTGGCTGGTGAGTAAATATGACCTGTCTGATGCCTGGGCCGAGGGCACCGGCGGGCGCACCCTTTTGATGGATGTCTGTGAAGGCGGCAATCTTCTGGCCGCTCGCTATCTCGTGGAAAAACGGCGAGCAAAAGTCAACGCAGAGACCGGATACAGTAAAATGGAAGTCACCGTTTTTGGGAAATCGAATGCAACTGAAGGGAAACTTTCGCCGATTTTCTATGCCGCGAACAGCGGAAATCCGGCGCTGATCAAATATCTCGCCTCAAAAGGGGCCAACGTGAATGCGAACTCAAACTTCAGGACAACCCCGTTGATGCATGCCGTCAGTGCCGGGCATTATGATGCCGTGAAGATGCTGCTCTCGCTTGGCGCAAATGTGAATGCCGAGATGGATAACTCCCTCAGCACCGCTGATCTGGGCAAATCTGGATCACTCGGCTCAATCTCCACGGCTTATCGCCGGGCTCGCAGCAACAATGACCAGGAAATGATGCGCATTCTGACCGATGCCGGCGCGCGCACAAATTAATGCTACGGGAACAATGCGCAGCTCAAAATGCTAGAAATCGTATCCAACACCCACGATAACCTGGTAGTCATCCTTTTCCGGATAAACAATACCGCCTGAACCATCATCAGCCCCTTGGGGACGCTGAATGTGATCCCAGACGAAAGATACATCCAGATCGAGATCCGCAATGACTTCATACGAAAGCGTGGTGACCAGATGGTGGGTGTACGCACCGTTGCTCTTATTTAAAATACGCGCAGAATAATCGAACACAAAGTCGGTATCTCCGTTGATTTCATAATCAAGCCGTGTACCCAGCGTGCCGAAAGGTGAACGTGATATCTGATCCTCGTCTACCGGAACCGACTCAAATTTTGTTTCCTGATAACCCGCACCCAGGTTGAAAGTCCATTCCGTTTTGGAAGTTCGAATAAAATCATAACCGAACGCAGTATTAACGGAGTACTGATGCTGAATATTCACGAATGGATCACGGTAATATTCTGCATTCACAATCTGCCAATAAAACCGACTGGTAAGAAACCAGTCAAAAAATCCGTTCAGGCGCTGATTATCCGCGGTTTGACTGCGCGTCGTCACCCCTGCGCTGTCCACCGTTTTCGCTTTGCTGTAATTGGCTAAATAATCGACATTAAAACGCGTCATGGCGGTCCGACGGCGAATATTGAGCGCTGTATTCACATCGATTTTTTCTGTATTCCCACCACGGGCAGTCCCCCCGAATGAAATGGTGCCGGACCAGTTATCGCGCTCACGGTTGGAACCCTCGGCAATGGAAACCAAATTCACCCGCTTAAATGCATTCGTCGAACCTTCATCGACCAGTTGAATATTTTCACCATCGATCACCAGCCGGCCATGAAGTACTTCGGTATCCCGGAGCCCCCGCTCAATCAGCACCCGCTGAGTCCCCGCCGAACGAATCTGTTCGATGTCATCTATATCGAGCTCCAACAGATCCAGTTCATCAGAGTCAAACTCAAGGGTATAGTTATACATCACCTTGATTTCACCCTTCAGCCACTCCCCGGAATTCATCTGAATCCAGTCATATTTTTTATCCGGCGGGGGCTCAAATTTTTCCCACGCCATCGTGTCTGTGTCGTCCGCCAGCACGGCCCCGGCCCACACCGCCCCGATCAGGTAATTTTTAAAGGTCTTAACAAAATACATTTTTTTCTCTGGTTACTCGTTGTGGTACGGATGATGTTCGACCACAGTAATTGCCCGATATATTCCTTCAAGCAAAACAAGGCGCGCAATGCCACCTGCCATCACCAACGACGACAGCGACCAAACCGCATCCGCTTTATTTCGAATGAGTTCTGACAACCCTAATGCCCCGCCGATCACCACCACCAACCGTCGTTTTCCAGCCATTGGAAAGTCGCCCATCCTTCCCGCCTTCAGCAGGTTTGCCATTTCCAAGGTCTGGATTTTTTTACCCCGCTCATCGCACGTCACCAGAAAATCGCCGTCCTTTATCAGTTTAAAAATTCGCTCCGCTTCCGCCTCTTTCGTCTGCTCCGGCGTACGCGAAGACACCTTTTCATCCTTATATTCCAGAATGTCCACACCAAACGGCTTTAAGCGTTTAGTGTATTCCTCCTGCGCCGCGGCCAAGGCCTTTGGCTTAATTTTTCCCGGAAATAGAATGCAAATTTTCATGCGGCGCAACATGCCCTAATTTTCCAACCATTGGAAAAATAAAAAGCCGGTTTCCAATGATTGGAAACCGGCTGAAGCGCAATAGAAGAGCTGGGATTTAATCCACCCCAAGGAAAAATGTACTTCCCTCCTCAAACAGCATGATGTGTTTGCATTCCGTGCAGATCATGGCTTTAACCTTATAATCGGAAACCCGAAAGACGCCATATTTTGCCAACACGACTTTGTCCTGTTTAAACTCTGTGCCCTCACACACAGGGCATTTTAATGCTCGTCCTTCCATCTCAGCACCTCCTGAATTCTATTTCCCCACTTTTCCAATCACTTCCTTCGCCGTGGCGATTACGCCGGCGACGTCCGATAGATTGGATGGAATAATCATGGTGTTATTTTCCTTCGCCAGATTGCCGAACTCGGAAATATATTGCTCCGCAATACGCAGGTTCACCGCATCGGTTCCGCCTTCAGCATTAATCGACTGAGCAATTTCCGTAATTCCCTCGGCGGTGGCCATGGCCACAGCGCGGATTTCAGCGGCGCGGCCATCGGCCTCATTAATGCGCTTCAACTTTTCCCCTTCAGAGCGGGCGATGGCCGCCTGCTTTTCACCATCGGCCTGATTAATAGCCGCCTGGCGTTCCCCTTCAGACTCAGCAATGACCGCTCGTTTTTCGCGTTCCGCCTTCATCTGCTTCTCCATCGCCTCCTTGATGCTCTGCGGCGGAGTGATGTTTTTGACTTCATAGCGGGTCACTTTTACGCCCCACGGATCGGATGCCGCATCTACGGCCTCGACGATGGCCCCGTTGATAGAATCGCGCTCTTCGAACGTTTTATCCAGATCCAGTTTACCAATGACCGAACGCATGGTGGTCTGCGCCAATTGCGTGGAGGCAAAACTATAGTTTCCGATGCCATACGATGCATTTTTCGGATCGATCACCTGCATGTACAGAATGCCGTCAACCTCAACCGAAATATTATCCTTGGTAATACACATCTGCGGCGGCACATCCACCGCCTGCTCTTTCAGCGTATGTTTATAAGCCACGCGATCGATGAACGGGATCAGAATATGCATGCCCGCTTCGAGCGTTTTGTTGTATTTCCCCAGCCGTTCAACGATATAAGCGTGCCGTTGCGGCACGATCTGCATGGTTTTCGCGATCGCTATGATCACGAAAATCAGAAGTACTGCTGCAAATATTAACCATCCCATTTTTTCTCTCCTTTGTACCCTGTGCTAGATCACTGATCCGTCGTAGGTTCCATCCAGGGAACCGTCAGACCCATCAATTTCCTCAACCATTTTTTCCAATTCCTGTTCGGTCACCAACCCCTTGGAAAGTAGCAGGCGAATGGTCGTTGCCATATAGAGTTTCAACTCCCCATTTTCTTTTTCCAGAGCCTGGATACGCTTGTCCTGTGACATATCGTTTGACTGAACGCCCCTGAGCGACCGTTTCACTCGTGAGATATCCTGCTCGGTATCCTCGATATCCAATCGGTTTCCAATATCGCCTAGGATCAATGTTCTTCCCCATCCCATCTTCTTTCTCCTTATTTACCTTTCACCCATAACGTCAGGCTCTTCTGCCCGGTAATAACGACCGTCTCACCCACATTCAGGGTCTCATCGGATTCCGCTTTCCAGGCTGTGCCATTGAGCATTACCTTCCCGGCGGCGTCCGGTTTAATCACTTCCGATACCTTCGCCTGCTGCCCGGCCATACCCTCATTAAAGGTATCGCTGTTAATGTCGGATGCCTTTCCAGTGAAGACCGGCTTGATCAGGCGGCGCAGTCCAAACAGAGAAACCAGCGAGGCCACAGTGAAAATGATTAATTGTGCGGGCAGCCCAATCGGCAGCAACCAGACCAGCAACGCCGTAATCAAAGCCCCTATTCCAAAAAAGAACAGAATCAGTCCCGGCACGATAAATTCGCACAGCATGAGTCCGAGTCCAACCATGGCCCACCAAAATGCGGGAGTAAACATATCAACCTCCTTGTGATGAATTGAAAGATAGGTAAACAGCTTATAACTTTCTATTATAAAGCTCCACGCTCTTTATAACCCAATAAAAAAAGCCGGTTTCCAATGATTGGAAACCGGCCGAAATCAACACGGGGTTGATCAGAATGCTTAGACGCCAGTGAAGGCCGAGAAGGCTCCGTCCACAGGAACCACGATGCCGCTTACGAAAGCAGCCGCATCGGAAAGCAGATAATGAATGGTGCCATAAACTTCTTCCTGCTCGCCAAAACGGCGGAACGGGGTTTTGTTGATCACCTGCTGCCCACGC
>CAKZQV010000302.1 GCA_937141895.1 uncultured Verrucomicrobiota bacterium | reverse complement strand
GTTTTAAACAGCAGTTTGGCATCACGCCGGGGCAGTGCCGGGAAGGTGAGGAACCGCAGGGGACTGTGCCGACCGAGGATACTGAGCTGGAAAATCCTGTTGAAGCGCGGGAGCGCACCGTGTTGGTCGTGGAAGATGATGCCGATTTAAGGCGGTATCTCTGCAACGAATTTAAAGCAAGAAATTATGCAGTTTTGGAAGCTGAAAATGGACAAGAAGGGCTGGAACTGGCGATGAATGCACTTCCAGACATGATTGTGACCGACGTCATGATGCCCGTCATGGACGGGTTGGAACTCTGCGAAAAAATAAAAAAATGCGACAGCACAAACCATATCCCGTTGGTGGTGCTGACCGCCCGAACGGATTCTTCTCTAGAAATCGAGGGGCTGAATACGGGTGCGGATGAATATCTCAGCAAGCCCTTTGATATGGATGTTTTGGCGGCCCGTATCAATAATCTCTTGGAAAACAGGAAGAAACTGGCCGCGCGGTGCCGTCAGCAACTGTCCGATCCTGCGGATGAGACGGATCCAATTGTCGTTGAAGATCCGTTTTTACAACGCGTTATGGCCTGTATTGAAGACCATCTGCAGGATTCTTCATTTTCGGTAGAACAACTGGCCGAAAAGATGGGGGTTACCTCCAGAACGCTGCAGCGGAAAATCCCAGTTTTAGCGGATGTTGCCCCTAAAGCATTAATAAAGACCGTTCGTCTGAAAAAAGCATATCAGCTGTTAAAGACCACAGATCTGCCGGTCGCTGCGGTGGCATATGAGTGCGGATTCGAGCATGCCAATTATTTCAGTGCGCAGTTCAAGCAGCATTTCGGCAGCAGCCCGAGTCAAATACGGAAGAATGCAGCGTCCTGAGCAGAGATGCGGTTCCCGGTTTAGGCTTAAGGTGAGACGGTATTATCCGGTTGCATAGAGCGCACATGTTTGGCGCGCATTTTAATATCCGGATCGACTGTTCTTTGTCTGCGGAATTCCTCGCAAACCACTTTTCCAATGGATGGAACTCTCTTTTTAGCGTGTTGCTCCTCTTCTTTTCCTGTTCTGCGTTCGGGTGATTTTTTTTCGCTAAAAATGTAAAAACCGCAAGAAATCGGTTCTCCGAATATTTTTATGGTGACGTTGGTGATTTTAAGTTCCTCCGTCCCATCCATCGGAAAATTATTAGCAACGAATATATGGAAAGCAACGAATCAAATTGACTGGAATGGGTGCTGTTTTATCGAAAAAAGCCCCCATGGCAAGGCTATGTGCCAAGAAACCATTTCAACAGAAATGGCCTGAATATTCGTTGCTTTCCATATATTCGTTGCCACGAAAGTCTACGTAGAGCCAAGAAATCACTTCAAAACGCCAGTTTGTCGCAAAATCTTCCTGAATTGAAAGCATAGTCCTAAGGCTTTGTGCCCAGACCATGATCCACTGATATGGTTATGAATAGAAATAAGGCTGGGTGCATGGCCCCCGCCTTCATTCGAACAATGGACATCAACAGGAGATGCGATGAACAAATCATTAGGATTAGCAGGCGCAATAGGATTATTTGCGAGTATGGCTTGGGCACAAACGGTGATTGTACCTGCCGGGGTGGTTTTGGAGAACGCGAGTTCCAGTGGCAATGCCGGCACACCAGGGCCCTATATTCAGACCACGCCCGCAAGATGGTGGGACGGATCGGGCATTACCAATTCACCGGCGCTGATCGAGGACGGAGATGCGATACCGGTCACCTGGCCCCAGCATCTATACGGCAATGATTATAATCGAATGGCCCGTATTCGAGATACGGCTGAAACCTTCGGCGGCAGCAGCGGCTCCGCAGAACTCACCTTTAATTTGGGTGGGGTAGCGGAAATCGAGGGTATCGTGCTCTGGAATGCCGGAGAAGGCTCTGCCGCCGGGACTGAGTCCGATCGTGGCGTTCAGACGGCCGCGATTTCCTGGTCGACCAACGGCGTTGATTTTATCTCCACCGGAGAAACGCTTACTTTTGCCAAAGGCCCGCAAGGCGAAGCGCTGATTGATGCGGATCCGCAGTATCTCACCACCAGCATACCGAATGCCACCCACATTCGTATGGCGTGCGCTAACTTTACCGGCCATACCATCTTGGGATTCACCGAAGTCCGAATGATTGGAACCCGCGTGGCGGATATTAATTACGTTGCGAACTCACCGGTCGACTGGAACAGCACCTTGGCCTGGTCCGATGGAAATCCTGCAACGCCCCTGCGCAGCTATTACGTGAACAATAATGTTGTTCTGAATACACCGGCTGTAACAGAAACCTTCGCGGGCAGCTCATTGACGTTGGAGCCTGCTCAGCGCATGGAACTAATGGTTTCCGGAAGCGACGTAATCACCGTTGGTGATTTGACACTCAACGCTGCGGAATTGGCTGCCGGTGTAGTTGACGCCAATGAAGCAAAGATTGATGGATCCATCAATGTGAGTTCCAATTCCCTGTTCTCGGGAGCGACGCGTGATCTCCGGGTACTCTCTCAGGTCCGCGGCGGGGCTTCCATTGAACTTTCCGCGCCATCGCATACCATCTATGTGGATAATACGAACAATACCGTCAATGGCACGTGGCTTATAACGGACGGCACTGCGGAATTTTTCGATGGACGTGCCGTTGGGTCAGCCAGCATCACCGTCAGCAATGGAACCTTG
>CAKZQV010000301.1 GCA_937141895.1 uncultured Verrucomicrobiota bacterium | reverse complement strand
TCAGCGGCAGGCCAATCCCTTTTCTGGACAGCAGCTGCAGTGAACGCAGTTTGTCTCGCGAGCGGGTGATGGCTACCGATTCGTTGAGCGGATAAACGCCCATCATTTCAAACTGGCGCAGAACGGATGCGCCGTAAAAGGTAACCGATGCTCCGATACGCGGGATGACCGCATCAATTCCTTCAATCGGGGCTCCTTTGTAGTGAATAGTGGGCTTATGAGACGCGATGTTCATATACGCGCGCAGCACATCGATAACCTGTATTTCATGGCCGCGCGCCTCAGCCGCTTCACGTAAACGACGGGAAGAGTAGAGTTTGGCGTTTCGGGATAAAAGAGCAATTTTCATAGTTATTCTCCAAGGCTACTAAAGTCCATAAATTCCGCGGGCTTTCACGCGGCCGTTCATGTATGAAGCTGACGGGTCGACCAAGGCAAAGTTTTCCATGGCCCGCCGCCCCAGCAACATGCGGAAACGCATCGTATCACGGTTGGTAAGCGACATTTCGATCATCCACTGTTTATCTCCGATTACCACGTGAGACTCAATAATATAGCGGGTTTCTTTATGTCCTCCTGAATCGCTGACCATACGTTGATCCTTGATCGGAGCCGTGCATTCCAGATGAAATTCATCATTTTTCTGCAGAGGATGAACCCAGAACCGAATCATATCGACACCATTTTCGATAAATGGGTCCACCTTAAACGCATGCAGGGCACTGGTTTTAGCGCCGGTGTCGATTTTCGCTTTAATGGCAGGAATTCCAAGGTCTGGAAGTGCGCACCATTCCCTCCATCCAAGTTTGAGTTGGGGGTCCATAATTAGATCTGCACCGAAATCTTTCGGCCCTCTCGTTTAACCCGGCCTTCACTGATCCATTGCAGGGCTTCCGGATAGGCGATGTGTTCCTGTGCATGCAGCTTATTCATCATCGTTTCGAGCGTATCCTCGTCATCGATGGAAATGATCTTCTGGTTAATGATGGCGCCGGTGTCTACGCCCGCATCCACAAAGTGGACGGTGCATCCAGTAAATTTAACGCCGTAATCAAAGGCCTGTTTGCCGCCGTCGAGGCCGGGGAAACTGGGGAGCAGGGAGGGGTGAATGTTGATCATGCGACCTTCGTAGGCCTTCAGCAGTCCGTCTTTCACAATCCGCATGAAGCCGGCGAGCGCGATAAAGTTGACGTCGTGCTCTTCCAAGGTCTGGAGAACCTTCTGTTCCGCTTCGCCGTCCAGTTTGGATTTGAAAGGGGCACAGTCAAAATAGATGGCCGGAATATTATGTTTCTTAGCCCGTTCCAGAATGTAGGCCTCCTCGTTGTCCGCCAGAATACATTTAATTTCAGCATCCAATGTTCCTGCCGCAATGGCGTCAATAATCGCCTGGCAGTTGGTTCCTGATCCTGATCCGAAAATGGCTAATTTCAACATGTCTGCTTCCCTTTAATTTTAAGTAACGACGAAATACACCAAATACGCGAAAGGAAGGAAAGGTTTTCGTGTAGTTCGTGTATTTAGTGGTTTGAGATTTTGGGTCGCAAAGATAAGATCATTGGGATTTTAACAACCAACAACAGGGAGTGACATGCATCTTAAAATCAAACCGCTCAACGACGCTGCGCGCGAAATCTATTCCGACCACGGCCATTTTCATGAGGGCGACGCCGGGCTCGACCTTTATGTGCTCGAAGACCTCACGATCGAACCGGGCGAAACCAAGGCCATCAAACTGGGGATTGCCTGCGAGCCGGAAGACGGGCGCGCCTATTTCCTGATGCCGCGTTCCAGTATTTCCAAAACGCCGCTGCGCCTGGCGAACTCCGTCGGTTTGATCGATGCGGGCTACCGCGGCGAGCTCATGGCCATGTGTGACAACATTAAAGGTGAAACCTATACTGTCGAAAAAGGGCAGCGCCTGTTCCAGGTCGTCGCCTGTGACTGCTCGCCGATCTATTACGAAATGGTCGATGAACTTTCTGAAACCACCCGTGGTTCCGGAGGGTTTGGCTCAACCGGGAAATAAGACGTGACGAGTAATTCGTGATACGTAATTCAGGCTGCGTATTACTCGTTTCAAGGGGAATAGATGCCAACTCATTCAACAGAAATAAAATATTCGACCCGACACGAAAATCTGCGGGTCTGCGATATGCCCATGCAGCTTCGGCCTCGCGAAGAGTTTGAGCGGGTCGGGGCAGAAAATGTTTCGGATGCCGTTTTGCTGGCCTTGATTCTCCGGACGGGAACGAAGGGCATGAATGTTGTTGAGGTCTCTCAGCGGCTTTTATCTGCCTTTGGGTCGCTGACCGCTTTGGCAAAGGCGTCGGTCAAAGATTTGCAGAGCGTTAATAGTATTGGGCCGGTGAAAGCGCAGATGATCAAGGCGGCCATGGAATTGGCGCAGCGGCTGACGCGTGAGAGTGTGGGCGAGAGCCCAATGGTCACCACGCCGGAACAGGCGGCGGCGGTATTGCGGGAACGCGCGCGCGTTTTGCAAAAAGAGATTTTTTGGGCGCTGATGCTGGATGCAAAAAATCGCCTCATTGGTGAACCACAGAAAATCAGTGAAGGCACACTAACCAGCAGTCTGGTGCATCCGCGCGAGCTGTTTAAAAAAGCCGTCGAGTTATCCTGCGCTTCCATCATTCTGGCGCACAATCATCCGTCCGGCGATCCCACGCCATCCGCCGAAGATATCAAAGTGACCAAACAACTGATTGGCGCCGGCGAAGTCATGGGCATCAAAGTGCTCGATCACATCGTAATCGGACACCGCAAAACGAATTCCAATACCGATTTCCTGAGTCTGCGCGAAGCCGGCTTGGTTAAATTTGGATAAAACTGTAGCGCGGGCGTCTCGCCTGCCATGAGGGTACTATGAGTAAGACACTGCATTTTGAGAGTATTGGCGGGGCGAGCGGGGATATGATTCTCGGGGCGCTGGTGAGTCTGGGTGTTTCGGTGGATGAGCTGAATGATGAGCTGAAGTCGCTGAATGTGGATCCCTTTGAAATTGTGGTCGATGATATTGTCGAGCAGGGCATGAGCGGCGTGCGTGGAAAGGTCGTGTTGCATGAACATCATCACCATCATCATGACCACGATCATGACCACGGGCATGACCATCATCATGGGCGGCACCTGAGCTCGATCAAAAAACTGATCGAAGCAAGCGCACTACCAGACCCTGTAAAATTCCAGGCATTGGACGTTTTCCAGAAAATCGGTGAAGCCGAAGCGGCGATACACGGCATCGATATTGAAAAGATCCATTTTCATGAAGTGGGGGCGATGGATTCCATTGTGGATATTGTCGGGTGTTGTCTGGCGCTGAATAAACTCGGTGTAGATGAGATTTCAATCCGCAACCTGCCGCAGGGTCACGGCACTATTGAATGCGCGCATGGCACCTATCCAAATCCGGCACCGGCCACGTTGCGGATTTTGGAGGGTTTTCCGGTGCAGGATGTGGACGAGCCGTTTGAGTTGGTGACCCCGACGGGTGCCGCGCTGATTGCGAGCTGGCGAACGGCGGACGTTCCAATGGTTGGAAGTCGCGCGGTAAAAACCGCCTACAGTTTCGGGCACCGGAAATTAAATGGCCGGCCCAACCTTTTGCGGGCGACGCTCTATGAATCGGCCGAGGATAATACAGCGGATGAAGTGCTGATTTTGGAATGCAATCTCGATGATACGACGCCGGAGCTGGTGGGCTGTCTTTTTGAAAAATTGTTGAGTGAAGGGGCGCTGGATGTGTTCACCATGCCGGTTCAAATGAAAAAACAGCGCCCGGGTATTCTATTGTCCGTTCTTTGTCTTCCTGCTGATCGGGAAAAAATGATCGATCTTATTTTTGCAGAATCGACCACATTCGGGATTCGGGAACGCTTGGAAAAACGCACGGTGCTCGAGCGCAGTTTCCAGACCTTGGAAACTCCGTTCGGTGAAGTGCGTATAAAAACCGGCATGCGAGAGGGTCAAGTGGTCACCGCTGCACCGGAAATCGAGGATTGTCGAAAGTTGGCCAAGGAAAATGGTATTGCGGTCCGGGACGTATATGAGGCTGCAAAAAAGGGGATCTGATGAAGGTTAAAAACCTAGGGTTTGCTCTGTGGTTCATTGCTTCGTCGTGTTTGGCCGAACTGAAAACTCCGGCTGTTTTTTCGGATGGGATGGTATTTCAACGGGATCATGAGGTCGCGGTCTGGGGCTGGGCGGATCCGGGACATGAGGTTTCTGTCTACTTTGTAGGGGCGGAGAAAAAGGCCAAAGCGGGTGCTGATGGAAGATTTATGGTGCGTTTGAATAAGATGAAAGCCAGTGCCGATCCGCAAACATTGGTCATTAAAAGTGGCGATGATTCTGTTGAAATCAAAAACGTGTTAATTGGCGAAGTTTGGCTTTGTTCCGGACAGTCCAACATGCTGTGGCCGGTTGAAAAATCCATGAATTTTGATCAGGAAAAAGCGTCCGCCCATTATCCCGAAATTCGAATGTTCCTGACGGATCTGAAGGCGAATATTAAACCGCAGGATGATTGCACCGGTTCGTGGAAAATGTGTACCCCGCAAACCGTGGGTGATTTTTCTGCTGTGGCTTATTTTTTTGGGCGGGAAATTCATAGCGAACTCGGGGTGCCGGTTGGGCTGATCCGATCGGCCTGGGGCGGCACCCGCATTGAAGCTTGGAGCCCGATGAGCTCTCTTGAACAATTTCCGGGCGTTATGCGGTCAAAAGAACTTCAGGATAAGCGGGCGGAAACTTACACCGAGGAAAAAGCTGCAACGAAATATGCCGTAGACCTGAAGAAGTGGGAAATGCGGTCGGAGAAAGCTAGGGCTGCAGGGCAAAAGCTACCGCGGAAGCCAAGAAAGCCCGTGCATCCGCACAGCAACCAGAATTATCCGGCCAATCTGTATAATGCGATGATCCATCCCCTCGTTCCATACAGCATGCGCGGGGCCATTTGGTACCAGGGTGAAGCCAATGCCCATTCTGCGGAGCAGGCTATTCTGTATCGCGACCTGCTGGAAAATTTGGTGAATGAGTGGCGCGAGGTTTGGGATGAAAAATTCCCATTCTATGCGGTTCAGCTTGTGAATTATAGAAACCCGCAGGTGAAGCCGGTTGAGGATACGGGCTGGGCCTTTATTCGGGAAAGCTTTCTCAGGTTTCATAAGGAAGTTCCAAACGTTGGAATTGCGGTCGGTATCGATGTGGGCGATGCTAATGACATCCATCCCAAAGACAAACAGACGATTGGGTACCGTCTGGCGCAGCAGGCGCTGAAGAAAACCTATGGACATCAGGTTGTCGCCGATGGACCTCTTTATGCTTCGTATAGAATAGATGGAAATAAAATGGTGATCTCTTTTGATGGTATCGGATCCGGTTTGGTCGAGCAGGATGGGAAGCCACTACGTCGTTTTGCCATTGCCGGTGCGGACCAGCAGTTTGTGGAAGCTCAGGCGGTAATTGTGGGTGAAACTGTGTTCGTCAGTTCGGAGAAGGTTGCGACTCCTGTGGCGGTGCGCTATGCGTGGGCGGATAATCCAGTGGGTTGTAATCTGTTCAATGCAGCAGGGTTTCCTGCCTCACCGTTTAGGACGGATCGTTGGCCTTCGTCGGCCGAATAGCCTGAAATCCCGTTTGCGTTTTTTTCATCCCTGCAATATCGTCACAGCCTTTTAAATTTCGGGGAATTTTCTATGTTGGCAAAACGAATTATACCGTGCCTGGATGTGACCGGCGGGCGTGTGGTTAAAGGGGTTAATTTTGTGGATCTGCGCGATGCGGGCGATCCGGTGGAGTGTGCCAAGGCGTATGAGGCGCAGGGTGCGGATGAGCTGACCTTTCTGGATATTACGGCTTCAAGTGATGGCCGCGATACGATGGTGGATATTGTGCACCGCTGTGCAGAACAGGTTTTTATGCCGCTGACAGTTGGCGGTGGAATTCGAACCTCGGCTGATGTTCGCAATATGTTGAAGGCCGGAGCTGATAAGGTTTCGTTTAATACGGCGGCAATTAATAATCCCGACATTTTGAATGAGTGTTCCGAGTCGTTTGGTTCGCAGTGTACGGTGCTGGCGATTGATGCGCGCCGAAATGGCGATGGCACCTGGGGTGTTTTTACACATGGCGGACGGAATCCAACCGAGCTGGATGCGGTCAAATGGGCGATTGAAGGCACGCAGCGTGGAGCGGGGGAAATTCTGCTGACCAGCATGGATTGCGATGGCTGCCGGGATGGGTATGATCTTGAGCTGACGCGCACGATTTCTGAGGCGGTGAATGTGCCGGTGATTGCGTCTGGCGGCGCCGGAACAAAAGATCATTTTGTAGATGCTGTGACGGAAGGAAAAGCGGATGCGGTTCTCGCGGCCTCGCTATTCCACTTTGGCGAACTCACAGTGGGTGAGCTAAAGGAATACATGCGTTCCAAGGGTGTGGAAGTCCGTCTGTAAAAAATGAACCACAGAACACACGGACGTTTTGAGTGCATCTGTTTCAAGTGAGTTCGTCGTTTTCCATAGTTTATCTTTTTTAGACTTATTTGAACTCAATGCGGTCGATGGCATCCGTGCGCCATTCGTTGTTATCGCGAATTTTGACTATCAGCTCAGCCTCAGATTTTGATGTTTGATGGTCGGGTTTTATGTACAGCAGCAGGGAGGTCAGTTTCTGTTGTGTTCCAAAGGTGATGTCGGGCTGGCTGTTCCGGTTGTCGTCCACGCCGATGTAATCGCCGGGATCTTTAAAATCGCCATCGCCGTTGGCATCAATTGCGATCAATTCGTCGGTTTCGCCGTTATACATTTCGATGCGCATCGGTGTGGAGGCTTCGATGGAGAAATCGATGGTTTCGTTTTTGCCGGTTTTCATGCGCTGAATCATGTGGTGGACGGGGATGAGGTAGAACGGATTTTCCTGAACCGCATGGGCGTCAATGACGGCGGTGCGCCGTTTATTCGGCGCGGTGCTGTAATTCCACTCCGCGACTGTGCTTTTCAGGTTGGGGTCGCTGGGAATCCATTCGCATCGGATGGCGGTTTGATTGCCGGACGCTTCGGGGATGGCGGTCAGATCGACCACGCAGCAAGCCCCTGCCGGAATGGCCAGGACTTCATCTTGCTGTACGTCGGGAAGCTCTGGGCTGGCGCCGATGGCGAGCCAGTTATCGTTTTGCCAGGTCGGATCTTCAATGGCGCCTGAAAAACGCAG
>CAKZQV010000300.1 GCA_937141895.1 uncultured Verrucomicrobiota bacterium | reverse complement strand
GATTGCGACTGTTCAGATGGAGGATGTCGGCCATTTTATTACAGGGGTGACTTTTTAGGTAAATTTTAAATCCGCTCATTTGGGACAGGCTCTAAACTATCGCGCGACGGGCCAAACATATGAGCAAGCGCGACATGGGCGATGTCCAAGGTTCACTCAAAACCGCTCTGGAAGAGCAGCTGTTTTTACTATAGATGCGGCGACTAAATGTTGTGAGGATAGCCACGAAAAGGCACAAGAAACACAAAGACCCGAACCTCTGAGTTTTCGTGCCTTTTGAGACTCTTTGTGGCCATTAATCAGTCGCATGGGATTCTCAATATTTAATCGCCGGATCAATAAGTCCCCGAGAGTCGCAATGGATCTATGGCAATATCGGCCCACATCATATTCACCACTTGAATTCCTCAAGCCTCGCGTTCCACCGATCATTTCTGTCAAGAAGGATCCGCCGACTCAGGAAGGTCTTCCCCCGACGGGGTGGGCATCATGTTTTTTACGCAATAGCGATTTCGGCCGCCTTTTTTTGCTTCATATAAGGCTTTGTCAGCGCAATCGACCAGCTGACTCGGATCACGCAGAATCTTCTTGCACTGCAAAGATACGGTTGAAATACCAATGCTTACCGTAACATGGTCCGACACACTGGAGTTTTTGTGCGGTATTTTCAGTTTATTAATACTCTCCATGATGCGCTCGGCCAAATGAGCGGCACCTTCCGGACGGGTATCCTGAAGCACAACCACAAACTCTTCGCCACCAAAACGACAGCAGTAGTCCCCAGGACGGCACGGAACCTCCAGTATGGCTGTGGCGATCTTGCTTAAACAGATATCCCCCTCCAGATGTCCATAATCATCATTGTATAGCTTAAAAGAATCAATATCGATCATCAGAATGGAAAGATCCCAATGGTTCCGACGAGCAACCAGCCACTCCTTTGATAGAAACGAGTTGAACATTCGCTTGTTATAAAGCCCCGTCAGCGAATCTCGCTCAGAAAGTTGCTCAACTTCTGCCAGCAACTTCTTTAGCTTGGTAATATTACGAGACAGCCCGAAAATCCCGACAACTTCGTTGTCTTCATTGTAGATGGGCATCTTAGTGGTTGATGACCAACGAATTTCACCGTTTGGATAAACCTCCTTCTCCTCCTTATTTTCAATGCTTTTACCCGTTCGGATAATTTCCTGCTCATCATCATATGCCTGTCTGGCATGATCGTCATCGAACAGATCAAAATCAGTCAACCCATGCAGTTTTTCGGTATCGGGATCATCAAAAATACTTAAAGCCATAGAACGACTGACAGCGGTAAAACGACTCGCCGCATCTTTAAAATAGATATGATCAGGAAGGTTATCCATTAACAGCTTAAAAAAATGAAGCTGCTTTTTACCGTTCTCCACTTCCTGTCTGAGAATTTCATTCTCGTCCTTTAACTGTCTTATAGCCTGCTCTTTCATTGTCCCGCCTCCTTTTTGACTAGTAATATATACTAGCCAGATCAAGGCCTTGAAACAAGGAACAATCTTTAACTTTAAAAATAGGATAAAGTATAAATAGAAAAGTAAACGTTCTCGCTTTGGCTCGCCTTGCGTAAAAATGCATGCTTGCGCACCAAAAACACCGATAGATCTCTGTGCTCCTGTTTTCCCGCACTCCTTTAGAATCAAAAAAACCCGCCCAACCAAAAGTGCTTAAAATATCTCGCTACAGGCGGACTTTAATGTAGGTTACGCGGCTGAACGTATTCCCCTGACGGTTGCCTAAACTGTTGGAGGCTCTCATTTAAATGAGCGAAAACTATGACTGAACCACAATCTAAAGAGCCGATCACACGCCAGCAACTGAACAAAATCATTTTTCAATTCACTACGCCCAGTCGCGGAAAAGCCGCGTGGCAGATGGTCAACACACTGATTCCTTACGCCCTGCTGTGGGCACTGGCCATCGCCGCCTTTACCACCGCATTACCGCTCTGGATCGGCATTCTGGCCATTCTAATCGCCGGGCCGCTGCTCGTTCGGATTTTCATCATTTTCCACGACTGCTGCCACTCATCATACTTTAAATCGAATTGGGCCAATACTCTGGTCGGGTTTTTCACGGGTATACTCTGTGCCACCCCTTTCAAGGATTGGGGGAAAGCCCATATCCATCATCACGCTACGGCCGGAAATCTGGATAAACGCGGCGTCGGCGATGTCTGGACCCTCACCGTGGACGAATATATAGAAGCCCCGAAAATCAAACGGATCATCTATCGGATTTTCCGCAATCCGCTCTTTCTACTCGGAGTCGGCCCTTCCTATGTTTTCCTCATTTTTCACCGATTTTCTCAGAAAGGGATTCAGCATAAAGGTCGTCTCAGCGTCTACATCACCAACCTAGCCATGCTGACGATCCTGTTGATCGGCGGCTCCACCATCGGCTACACGACGTTCCTCTGGATCTACCTGCCCATCACCATCATCGCCGCCACGCTCGGCGTTTGGCTCTTTTATGTGCAGCATCAATACGAAGAAGTCTACTGGGCTCGTAACGATGTCCGCGATTCCCTCAAAGCCGCTCTGGAAGGCAGTTCCTACTACAAGCTTCCAAAAGTGGCTCAATGGATCACCGGCAACATCGGCCTGCACCATATTCACCACCTGAATCCCTCCATCCCGAACTACAACCTGCAGCCCTGTCATGATGAAATTCAGAAGCTGCAGCACATCGAACCGCTCGGTGTTCGCAAAAGTCTCAAATCGCTACGGATCCATCTTTGGGATGAAGAATCCAGAAAACTCATCAGCTTTAAGGCCATGAAACTGATTCGCAAGACCCGCAGAAAGAAAAACCACGCTCATGACTAATAACGACACCCTCCGCCGACTTCGCTATGCCTTTAACATCAACGACGCAGCCGTTGCAGAAATTATTTCACTTACCGGCCGGCCCACCAAAGACGAAGACGTGGCCAACTGGCTCAAGCGTGAAGACGATTCGGGCTATGTCGAACTGACCGATTCGGATCTCTGCCGCTTTCTCGATGGCTTCATCATTAAAAAACGCGGCCCCCATCCCTCCGGCAATGCTCCGGAGCCACTGGAATTTGTTTCCAACAACGAGATTCTGAAAAAACTGCGTATTGCCCTCGAACTGAAAGAAGACGGCATGCTCGCCATATTCAAAAAGGCCGACTTCAACGTAACCAGTGCTGAGCTGGGCTCCTTCTTCCGCAAAGAAGGCCACCGCAACTACCGCAAAGTCCCCGAACAGGTCCTCCGCAAATTTATCCACGGCCTCAGCGTTTAAAAAACCGCGAATGAACACGAATAAGCGCTAATCATCAGTTGTAATTCAGTCTGAGCGATATTCGGCATAATAAATTAGCGTGAATTTGTGTCCATTCGTGGTTAAAAAAGATTCCTTATACAGGAGAGTAAAATGCCGAAGATTTTTACAAAGACCGGGGACAAGGGCGAAACCGGCCGTTTTGACGGAACACGCGTCCCGAAAAACAATCCACAGATGGAAGTGCAGGGCTCCATTGATGAGTGCAATTCAGCGATCGGCCTAGCCCGCGCCTATATTGCCGATGAGCAGCTCAACGGCATTCTCCGGAATTTCCAAAACCTGCTGCTCGTCGCCGGCTCCGAAGTCACGAACGTCAGTCAGGACAAACGGTTGCCTTTTATTACCGAAGGGAATATCACCCAGCTCGAAGAACTGATCGACGATGTGGAAGAGGAACTTGAACCGCTCACCAATTTTATTCTTCCAGCAGGGGGAAAAGCCGCAGCGCATTTGCACATTGCCCGCGCGGCATCGCGCAAAGTTGAACGCCGCCTCGTAACCCTGAGGGAATCGACCGACGTCAACCCCACCCTCCTCGCTTACTTCAATCGCCTTTCCGACACGCTTTTCGTTCTAGCGCGCTATGCCTCAAAAATCGCCGGCATTCCGGACGAAGTCTGGGTAAATCCAAGAAACGGCAGTTAAATCGAAAATGAACCGTGAATTCCAGATTGTTGCCGATTTTGAACCGACCGGTGATCAACCGCAGGCCATTGAAAAACTCGTTGCTGGACTTTCCAAAGGTCGGAAGTTCCAAACCCTGGAAGGCGTAACGGGTTCCGGAAAAACCTTCACGATTGCCAATGCCATTGCACAACACGGTCGCCCAGCCCTCGTGCTCTCGCACAATAAAACCCTGGCCGCTCAGCTCTACGCCGAGCTCAAAGCTTTCTTTCCGAGCAACGCGGTTGAATACTTTGTTTCCTACTACGACTACTACCAGCCCGAGGCCTACATTCCTCAGACCGATACGTTCATTGAAAAAGACTCATCGATCAATGATGAAATTGAACGCCTGCGCCTCGCCGCCACCGACGCTCTACTGAACCGCGACGACGTCATCATCGTTGCCTCGATTTCCTGCATCTATGGTCTAGGTTCTCCAGAAGATTATAAGGCCATGGTCGTAAGCGCCAATGTCGGCGCAGAACTGAATCGCGATGAAGTCCTCAAAAAACTGGTCGAAATTCAGTATGAGCGCAACGACTATGAACCCGGCCCCGGAAAATTTAGGGTACGCGGTGATACGCTCGACATTTTTCCCTCCTATGCCAAAGACTACGGCATCCGACTCGAATTCTGGGGCGATGAAATCGAAACCATCAAAAAGATCGATCCTCTGACCGGCGATACGATTGAAACCTACGATCACATCATGGTTTCCCCTGCCAAACACTTCGTGATGCCACAGACCAAAATCGACGCCGCGCTCGTCGCCATTCGTCAGGAGATGGAAAAACAGGTGGCCGTTTTTGAGCGGGAAAACCGCCTCATCGAAGCGCAGCGCATCAAAATGCGTACGGAATACGATTTGGAAATGCTCAAGGAAATCGGCTTTTGCGGCGGTATCGAAAACTATTCCCGCCACCTCGCCGGACGAAATGCCGGAGACCGACCGGAATGTCTGTTGGATTATTTTCCCGAAGATTTCATCACCATTATTGATGAATCACATGTAACGCTGTCTCAGGTGCGCGGCATGTATAACGGCGACCAGTCGCGAAAAGGCACTTTGGTCGACCACGGCTTCCGCCTGCCGTCAGCCCTCGATAACCGCCCTATGAATTTTGATGAATTCATGGGCGTGACCAACGAGATCATATTCCTTTCTGCCACACCCGGTCCCTACGAGCTGGAACACGGCGGCGTACCCGTGGAACAGATTATCCGCCCGACGGGTATCATCGATCCGCCCGTGGAACTTCGCCCGCTTAAAAATCAGATTGATGATCTGATGGAAGAAGTTCGTATTCGTGCAGAGCGGGGCGAACGGACCCTCGTGACCACGCTCACGAAACGGACGGCCGAAGATCTGACGGAATATCTCGATAAACTCGGACTGAAAGTCAGCTACCTGCATTCCGACATCGACGCCCTAGAGCGCGTGGATGTGCTTCGGGATCTCCGCAGCGGAAAAGTCGATTGTCTGATTGGGATCAACCTACTGCGTGAAGGTCTCGACCTTCCGGAAGTTTCTCTGGTCGCTATTCTCGATGCAGATAAGGAAGGATTCCTGCGTTCGGAAACCTCACTCATTCAGACCGCAGGGCGCGCAGCGCGGCATATTGACGGGCTCGTCATTATGTATGCGGAAAAAATCACCAATTCCATGCAGCGGATGCTCGATAAGTGCGACCACCGCCGGGCCAAACAGCGGGCCTATAACGAAGAGCACGGCATTGTTCCCCAGGCCATTAAGAAAGATATTCAGGACAGTCTTAAAACGATCTACGAAACCGCCGAAGAAACGGTCGAAGCCGCCGTGGCCGAAGACTCAGTTGAATACAGCGTTGGAGAAATTATCCACCAGCTTCAGCAGGAAATGATAGAAGCCGCAGATAAACTGGAATTCGAACGCGCTGCCACCCTTCGCGATCAGATCCAAGCCCTCCAGAACAATCGTTAACCACGAAGTCAAAAAGAACACAAAGCTTGAGCTTTCCTTAGTATCCTTGGTGCCTTTGTGGTTTAAAAGGAATCATCCCCGCGTGGCACGTTTGAGCATTTCACGTTCGCGCGGCGTCAAGGCGCCCATACCTTGCTTCCCGATTTTATCCAGAATCGCATCCACCTCTTCTTTGGAGAGCGTAGGTGGAGCAGATGTTCGGGTTCGCGGCTGCGGTTTCTTTTTTCCAAGGGTTGGAAGTTTGGCTTTCAGCTCATTCACAACATGTGGATGTTTCAGCGTAAGCGCATACGTAAATCCGGCGACCCCGCCGACCAAATGCGCGGCATTGGCAACGCCGGCAATTAACGGGTCATTCGAATGGATCGTTTCCCACAGTTCAAAAACAGCTAAAATTAATACCAGCACCCACGCACGAATCGGAATGATAAACCACAGCAAAAGCTTGGCGTGCGGATAAAGGGCCGCAAATGCACCGAGAATGCCCATAACCGCGCCGGATGCCCCAACACAATAGGGATATTCCATGAATTGGTTTCCAAGCGCATCCACATACTGAATGGGTTCCGCGATTAGCGACCAACCCAGACCGCCTAGAATGCCGGAGATGTAGTACAGAATAAAAAATCGGTAAGCCCCGATAGTGCGTTCGACAGATGGCCCGATAAAGAAAAGGCCCAACATGTTGACCAGCACATGCGACAGGCCTCCGTGAACAAACATATAGGTGAATAATTTCCAGAAGGAGAAGGTATCCCACCAATGAGCCCGCAGCGCAAAGACATCGCGCAGATGCAGGGGAAGCAAAGCATCCACTAAAAAAACCGCCACATTAAGGATCAGTAAAAACTTAACGGCGGGCGTAATGCCCATCATGCTGCCTATATTTTTAGGTTCGCTATTAAACATCTTTCCCTTTCGAATTCCGAAGAGGAGACCAAAACCGGTTCATCCGGTCAATCTTGCTCGTTGCCTAAGTTATCGACCCCCCGTTTCGGAAACCGTTGAAAATGGGGCTTGCCCGTTTCCAAGGTTTGGATAGGATGACGCGCGAATTTTTCCAAGGATTGGAACACTATGACTGACGAAACGAAACTGACCGGACTTACCCTGCTGAAAAAAGGGGAAACGCGCTATCCCACTTCGCCGGACGAAGCGGAACTCGAAACCTTTGAAAATGCGAATCAGGGACGGAACTACTGGATAACCTTCCAGACCTCGGAATTTACCTCGCTGTGCCCAATCACCGGTCAGCCGGATTTTGCGACCATTACGATTGAATACATCCCCAACGAAATCTGTATCGAGAGCAAATCGCTGAAACTCTATCTCTTCTCGTTCCGCCAGACCGGAACCTTCTACGAAGAAATCGTGAACCGCATCTATAGCGATCTAGAAAAAGAGCTAAAACCCAAACGGCTGGTGGTGAATGGCGACTTCACCGCGCGCGGCGGCATTACCTCGGCCGTGAAAATCGATTCTGCGGAAGCCTAGGCGGCGACTACATCGCCTTGAATATCGAATATCCAACAAGGAAGTAAGAATTTAGAAATTCAACATTCCCTGTTGGATATTCGATATTCTCTGGCGTTACCCGCCAGAATAGATGCAGACATTGGTGGGATTTTCTTTCACCACCACCTGAGCCAGCTTCGGCAGCTGAGGTTTTATTTTATTCCAAAACCAGACAGCAATCATTTCGGCCGTCGGATTTTCAAGACCTTCAATCTCGTTCAGGACTTTGTGATCCAGCTGATCCACCAGCGGATCCACGACTTTTTTCACGTCGTTAAAATCAATCACCCATCCGAGTGTAGGATCCAGCTCACCTTCCACATGAATTTCAATGTAGTAGGTATGTCCGTGCATATTTGCACATTTATGCTCCGGCGGCACATGCGGCAGAAAGTGCGCGGAATCAAATTTAAACTCTTTGGAAATTCTCATTTTCGGCATAGGTCAATCCTCAATATACGGGCGCGGATCAGCTGTTCCGGCATCGGCAAACCCTTTTTGACGCAGCAGACAGGAATCGCAATGCCCACAGGCTTTGCCATCCGGCGCCGGGTCGTAGCAGCTCGTGGTTTTAGCGTAATCGACCCCCAGTTCAAGCCCGCGATGAATAATTTCAGCCTTGGTCAGGTCGATGAGCGGCGTATGAATCGTCAATTTACGCCCCTGCACGCCGGCCACTGTCGCAAGATTGGCCATGGTTTCATAGGCCGAGATGAATTCCGGGCGGCAGTCCGGATATCCACTGTAATCCAGCGCATTTACGCCGATAAAAATGTCATCCGCTTCCAGCACTTCCGCCCAGGCCAGGGCATAGGAAAGAAAGACGGTATTCCGAGCCGGCACATACGTCACCGGAATTTCTTCGGTCAAATCGTCGACCGATTCATGCTTCGGCACATCAATATCATCGGTCAGTGCCGAGCCGCCAAATGAACTCAAATCGATATCCACGATTTTATGCTGCTTGGCCCCTTCAGCCGCCTGCTCCACCGCACAGTCAAGTTCCACGGAATGACGCTGACCGTAACGAAAAGAAACGGCATAAACTTCAAAGCCTTCTTTCAGGGCCAAGGCCAGCACCGTTGCGGAATCCAGTCCGCCGCTAAGCAAAACTACCGCCTTTTTCGCCATTAAAGCATCTCCAGCATTTTATGCGTCTGCGGAATAACCCGGACATTCGGCAGCACCGAGGCCACCTTATCCTGCCATTTGAAAAGCTGTTCCCCGGTCGGAACCGCGTCCGTCTTACTGGCTTTGGTCATGGGCTGAATAATCACGAGCGTATCCTCGCCGCCAACCTTTCGAATGCCCTTGGCGGCTTCCATCAGCTCACCTTCATGCGTATTGGCGGAAAGCACCAGTTTGACAAATGTTTCTACATGATAATCGCGGCAGATTTTCAAAAACTGCCAGTGCGCGGGATAAGTCGCCGGTTCTTCGGTTACGCTTTCCAATTTGATATCCATGGCAATGACATCAACAAATTCAATGATGGATTTCAGCTGACTCGGCAAATCGCCGGCGGTTTCGAGATAAATATTGTGCCCCTGGTTTTTCAGCATCGGCAGCAGTTTCAATAGAAAACGGTGCTGCATCAGCGGCGCGCCGCCGGTAATCGAAATCGCATTATTCCGCGTTTTGGAATTTACGTCCTGAATCAGCTCATAGACCTGATCCACCGACATGGCATTTTTAATCTGCTCAAATTCGCCGGTTCCCGGACGTCGTTCAACAATACAATAATCAGAAAGTTCCGTATTCGTATCGCAGTATACGCACTTACGATGACAAGCGCAAAAACGCACAAACAGATGGCGTTCACCGACATACGGCCCCTCGCCTTGAATAGAGCTGAAAATTTCTGACAGGTACGTTTTCATAGGTTAGACAAAGTAACTGACTAGATCCCGAAACGAAGCAAATTGTTCATTGGGTTTATACCCCTTGGCCTCGCCAAAACCATATTCCACCAGCACGTTCCGGATGCCTGCATTTTCACCGACGGCCAGATCGGTATAATGATCCCCCACCATCCAGGCTCTGGATTTTTCCACCCCGGAAATTTCCAGACATTGGAAAACGCCATCAGGTTCCGGTTTCAGGTTTGGCACATCCCCGCCGCCGATAATCGCGGCAAAAAGATGATCGAGACCGAAAGCCTTCATAATCTCACGGCTCGGCTCACCCGGTTTATTCGTCAGGATCGCAATTTTATGCCCCGCATCAATCAGCGCGTTCAGTCCATTCTCTACTCCATCATACAGCCTGGTGTGCACGGTCAGATGAGAAAAATAATAGTCCTTATTAATCTGGAGCGCTTCATCCACATCCACATCGGCGTCCTGTATGGAACGTTCCACCAGTTTGCGCACCCCGTTTCCTATATACCCGCAGACGGTTTCCAGCGGAAGCGCATCGAGACCGTAATGCGCCCGCATATGGTTTACCCCCGCCGCGAGATCAGCACGCGAATCGATCAGGGTTCCATCGAGGTCAAAAATAATCAGTTGAGATTCCATTAATTCAGTTCCGAAAGTTTTAAAAGGTCGCTCCAGGAGTGGACCGCGACATCTACAGGATAATTGACCGGCTGACCGTTATCGACCGCCACCACCTTGGCCCCGGCCGACCGCGCCGCCTGGATGCCGATCAACTGATCTTCAAATACAAGCGTGTTCAGTGGGTCCACCTGAAGTTTCTGCACCGTCACCTCAATGATTTCAGGATCCGGCTTCCGTTTTTCCACATCGCTCGCAGTCGTAATATGATCGAAGAAATGCCAGACCTCCGCATCCTTCAGCGCCGGTTCCACAAATTCCAGCGGCGAATTCGTGGCCAGGGCCATCGGTTTTTTGCCGTACCACAGCTCCAAAAATTCACGCGCGCCCGAAAAAAGTTCCGCCACAAAAATTTCCTGCACCCGTTCGCGCTTATGCTTCAGTACTTTTTTCGGATCCAGCCGGAGGCCGTAGCGCTCATTCAGATCTTCCGCAAACCACGTGCTGTGTTTGCTGAAAAATTCATGATGTTCATAGGGTTTAAGCGAATACCCGCTCTGTCCGAGTACGGCATCGGCAAAAGCCTGCGCATGGTATTTCCCCGAGTCAATTAGGGTACCATCCAAATCGAGAATAAAAGCGTCATAATTCCAAAGTTTCATGATTAAGCATTTCCCCTGCTAATTTAATCACGTCCATCGTCTGTACCATTTTGATACTGTCTAAATCCTGTTTTGAATAGTTCCGAACCGTGGAAACTCTCAAAACCCGATGCTGTTCCCCAAACGGCCCCACCCGCGTCGGATCCGTCGGACCGAATATCGCGAGGCACGGCGTTCCGGTCGCCGAAGCCATATGCATCGGCCCCGAATCCACCGTCACCACGAGGTCGGCCTTTTGCAAAACACCGCCCAATTCCAGCAGCGACGTCTTACCGCACAAATTCGTACACGCCCCCTCCGGCAGCGCATTTTCAATCTTCAGGCACGTCTCGGCATCGTCCGGCGCACCCACCAGAATAATCTGACAATCCAGATGTTTTCCCAATTCAACAAACCGCTTCCACGGCCAGTTTTTTGCGGCATGTCGCGAGCACGGCGCAAAAACCACCGCCGGCTTTTTTTCCAGACATTGGAAATCAACGACCGGAAATTGGATGGGGAATTCCACCGGTTCATCCGGTTTACCTAAATATCGCAATACATCAAGATTTTCATCCACCGCATGGCGGCTCTTGTTTTTCTTCCCCACGACCGCCGAATATAAAAATCGCGCGCCTTCCCGCTGAAAGGACGGACCGAGTATTTTTGCCCCGCTGGACCGTTTCGCCATTCGGCAGATCCATGCGCTTTTCAGCAACCCCTGCAGATCCACCACCAAATCGTACGTTTCCTTCCGCAGCTCCGCCTTAAAGCTTCCAAGGTTTGGAAGCAGACCCTTTCGAGGAAACGGAATCACCTTCCGAACATCGGAAAAACATTCCGCGAGCCCGACATACTGCGTGTTCACCACCCAGTCGATCTCCGCCCCGTACGCATCCTTCAGCAGATGCACCGCCGGCAGCGCATGAAACAGATCCCCCAGCGAACTGGTTTTGACAATCAGGATCCGCATACCCAAAATTTACGCCACGCCGCAGAGTTTAAGAATAACGGCTTTCTGCGCGTGCAGACGATTTTCGGCTTCATCGAAAACGATGGACTGCGGGCCGTCGATGACCTCTGCCGTCTGTTCGCATCCACGTATGGCCGGCAAACAGTTCATAAAAATAGCGTCAGGTTTTGCGTGCGCCATCAGCTCACTGTTCACCTGATACGGCATAAATTTCGCGATCCTCGCCTCTTCCTGATCTTTTGGAATATGGTAGCTCATCCAGGAATCCGTATAGACCACATCCGCATCCTTGATCGCTTCGACCGGATCATCCGTTACAAAGACGGAACCGCCGGATTCCTTCGCAAATTGTTCACATTCAGCCACCACATCGGCGCGCGGCGAATACTCCTCACCCGCCGGCGAACCGACCGACACGTGCATGCCCATCTTGGTTCCGCCGAACATCAGCGAATGCGTCACGTTGTTAAATCCATCGCCGAGATACGCCAGCTTCAGGCCGGCCAGTTGGCCCTTTTTCTCTTCAATCGCCTGAAGGTCCGCGAGAATCTGACAGGGATGGCTGTCATCGGTCAGCGCGTTAATCACCGGCACCGTTGCATGCTCGGTCATCTCCAGCAGGTCTTCGTGTTTAAAAAGTCGGGCCATAATGACGTCCACAAACCGCGAGGCGGTTTTAATGGAATCGCTGATGGTTTCCTTGCCGGTCCCCATCGGCGAATTTCCGGTATGATAATAAATGCCGTGTCCACCCATCTGCGTCATCCCCGCCTCAAACGAGAGGCGCGTACGCAGACTTGGTTTTTCAAAAATCATCAACAGCGTTTTGCGCGCCATCGCATCCTGAAATTTCGCTGGATTTTCCTTCACGTCCTTGGCCAGATCCAGCACTTCGCGAATCTGCTCCGGACTCCATAGTTTTAGAGAAATCAGATGTTCCATAAGTTACCTCGTAAAAAATAATTCGTATTGCGTATTTCAGGTTTCACATTTCCAATTTCAGGTTTCATGAAACCGGCTTGTAATCGTCATAGTATGTATTCACTTCATCATCGCGGCCAAACGTTTTCAGAATCAGCGCCGCTCGAATCCACATGCCGTTCCGCATCTGGCGCCAGTAGACGGCCCGCGGATCATTATCGATTTCCGTGCTGATTTCCTGGCGCCGGGGTAACGGATGAAGAATCACCGTGGTGTCTTTGATAATGTCCATGTGCTCAGCACCAATATGATAGTCGGCCGCATTGGTCGTGCTACTTTCGCCTTCCACATCCCACTCATCCTGAATGCGGGTCATATAGATGGCATCCGCCACCGGCATCACAGCAGCAAAGTCTTCACTCACCACATATTTTGTTCCCGCCTCATCCAGCAGATCCAGAATATCCTGACCGATCTGCAGCGATTCCGGCGCAATAAAATAGAGCGTCATGTCCTTGAACAACGTCAGCATCCAGGCCAGCGAGCGCACCGTACGACCACGCGCCAAATCGCCCACAAAGGCCACATGCTTGCCGTCAATGCCGCCGATTTTTTCAAAAGACCGCTGCAGGGTATAAATATCCAGCAGGGCCTGCGTCGGATGCTGGTCGGCGCCAGAACCCGCATTCAAAATCGGGATCTCACGTTTGGTGTGCGACATCATCCAGGCCACGCGCTCGGCAAATCCGCCAACCGGATGACGCATGATAATCATATCCACATAGGAGCTAAACGTCCGGATCGTGTCTTCCGGCGTTTCGCCTTTCACTTCCGACGACGTTTTGGTGTCGCGCACATCCATCGTATCGAGGCCCAGAATCTGACAGGCCGCATTATGCGAAAGATAGGTCCGGGAAGACGGCTGGGCAAAATAGAGCATCGCCCGTTTATCGCGCAGCAACCCTTTAAGGAAGTTTGCCCCGTCGCGGCGTTTGTTGATCCGCTTAATTCGCGTGGCCAGCGCGCAAAGCGCATCGAGCTCATCCCGCGTAAACTGCTGGGCAATCAACGTATGTTTGCCGTGGAAAAAACACCCCTTCTCCGCCAGAGAGAGCTTCTTGAAATCGTTCCACGAAATCTCACTTAAATGTTTTGGTTCAGCCATGATCTTTACCCTTTTCCCTGAATGAAGTGTGCAATAATAGCGAGACGGATCATAAAGTCCACCCTTCCCATATCCCATTTCTTTCCCTAAATTTAGCGAATGACAATTGAGGAATCAAAAACAAGCACCCTCCGGGTATCCGGGGAGGTGCTTCAAGGCGTAGGAGCGGGCCATATCGAACTTTCCGACACCCCGATTAGTGCTCAGGCCCTGCTGTGCATCGATCTTTTCCAGACCTTGGAAAAAGATATCCTCTGGGTCGCGGCCGATGTCCGGGAAATGGAACGCCTCAACGAATCGCTCCATTCGCTGATATCCAAGGGTTGGGAAAACGACATTCACCGTTTCCAACCCATGGAAAAAGACCCCGCAGTTTTCGGCGAGCATCTCAAGCTGGTTCAGCTCCTGTCCGAAAAACAGCGCTTCATCATCGTCACCTGCCCCCAGGCCATGGAACAGGATGTTCCACTCGCCGGAAAATCCGAGCAGGCCGTGCAGACCCTCAAACTGGGGGAAGAGCAAAATCCCGAAAAACTCTGCGAATGGATGACCGAGGCCGGTTACGAATTTGGCATAGAAGTCTATTCCCAGGGCGAGGCCGCGCTGCGCGGCGGCATTCTCGACTGCTGGCCGCCCGGATCCCCCCGCCCCGTTCGTATCGAATTTTTCGGCAACGAAATTGACTCCATTCGCCTATTTGATGACCAGACCCAGTGCTCCATCGAAAAAGTCGAATCCGTCCAGCTCCCCCAGCTCGACTTCGGATTCGCCGGCGAACACACGGTTCCCCTCACCGACCTGCTCCCACCTGACTGCATCGCAGTCAACGAATCACGGATCACGGATCACGGATCAGTAAAAATTGATTCGGGTTTCAGTTTTTATGACACGACGCTCGTTTCCGTTTCTTTCGACACGCGTCCAAAGGAAGCCGAGCAGGCGCGCCGGCGGTTTGTCGACCAACGTTGCGCCGAAGCGTCCAATGATTGGAACATCCATTTTTTCTTCGAAACCGAGGGAACGCTCAATCGCTTCACCGACCTCTACGCCGACCTCGAAGGGTTCCAATCCTTGGAACTCCACAAAGGCGTACTGCACGAAAGTGCGATCGATTATGCCCGAAAGGTCCTGATCGTTACTGAAGCTGATTTTTATGCCTACCACTCCAACCGCAGTGCCCACGCCCGCACCGCCAAACGCTTCCAGAAACAGGAGCGTGTCAACGAAGCGGCCGATATTCAACCCGGCGATTTTGTCGTACATGTAGAACATGGCGTCGGCAAATATCTCGGCATCGTGGAAACCACCTTTTCCGATCGCAGCATGGAAGTGCTCTCCATCGAATATGCCAAAGGAGAAAAGGTCTACCTGCCCGTCACGCAGGCCCACCTGCTCACCCGCTATAAAGGGATGGGTAATAACGCGCCGAAACCGCATACCCTCGGTGGACGCAAATGGCGGAACGATAAAGCCGGCGCGGAAGAAGCCGTGCAGGATCTTGCCGCCCAATTGTTGCAGACCCAGGCCGAGCGTCAGGCCAAACGCGGATTTCGCTTTTCGAAAGACACCGCCATGCAGGCAGAATTCGAAGCGGCCTTCCCCTACACCGAAACCGCCGACCAGCTTTCCTCGGCGGATGAGCTGAAACGCGATATGGAAAAACTGCGCCCGATGGATCGCCTGCTCTGCGGCGATGTAGGGTTCGGAAAAACCGAAGTGGCCATGCGCGCCGCGTTTAAAGCGGTCATGGATGGCATGCAAGTGGCGGTTCTGGTTCCCACCACGGTACTGGCTCAGCAACACTACGACACTTTTGTGGAACGCATGGCCGCATTTCCCGTCAACATTGATATGGTCAGCCGCTTCCGCACCAAAGCCCAGCAGAACAAAACCCTTTTCCAAACATTGGAAGGCGAAGTCGACATTCTCATCGGCACGCATCGAATTCTGTCCAAAGACGTAAACTTTAAAAATCTCGGCCTCGTCATCATCGACGAGGAGCAGCGCTTCGGCGTAACCGCCAAGGAACATTTAAAAGAGCTGCGCAAACAGGTCGACCTCATCACCATGTCG
>CAKZQV010000299.1 GCA_937141895.1 uncultured Verrucomicrobiota bacterium | reverse complement strand
GTAATTCCCCCGAACTGAACGGCGCGCAACGCAACATCCTGCAGGACTTCATGCGCCAGGCCGACATGGTCAAGTTCGCCAAAGGCCACCCCGACCGCACCACCATGGAAGATGCGTTCGACACCACCAAACAGTTCGTTGAAGAAACCAAAAAAAGCGGAGAGCAGGATGTTTAACCGCGAAAGCAACGGTGTTAAACGACAACTCCAAAATCAGGATTTTTTACGGCTGAGTTCGCTGCTATGACCAGTTTTCTCATTACGGCGGTCAGGGCGACTTTTTTAGGACGGTGATTTTCATTTATCAGGCGATTATAGAACCGCTTCATCGCAGGATTGTGCTGTATGGCACAGACCGCGCCCATGTAGAGGCAGGCTCTGATCCTTTTGCGCCCTCCATGGATATGGCGACGCTTGCTGCTCGATCCACTGTCCCGGTTGTACGGGGCGAGTCCGGCCAGCGCAGCGGCTTCCTGGCGCGAAAGCGTGCCGATTTCCGGAATGTGCGCGAGCAACGTGGCCGCGCAGATTCTTCCGAGTCCTTTGATGAGCCGTATGCGCCGGGCCTTTTCTTTGATCGTCGTGTCCGAACCGATGGCCTGCTCGATTTTTTTCTCAAGCATCTCCAGTTCCTTGCAGATCCAGCGAAGGTGTTTCTTCACCATTTTAACGAACTCCGGATCGGCCGCTGTTTCGAGTCGGTTGGTCTCGGCTGTTTCCATGTCTTTGAGCTGTTGGCGACGATCGACCAAGCCGGTCAGCATCCGCTGGCTTTTGGATGGTTTTTCAGAAGGGGCAGGTTTGGACGCTTCCGCAAACTCCCCGATGATCCGGGCATCGATGGGGTCGGTTTTGGCCAACTGCCCCATGCTCATCGCATAGTATCGGACGCGCGACGGATTAACAATGCTCACCTCGGTTCCTGCGTCCATCAGCAGCCAGGCGGCCATGCGCTCGTAGCCCCCGGTGGATTCGAGCACGAAGTGCACTTTCCCGATACGCGCCAGCATCGAGCCGACTCCCTTGACCGTGTTGTCGAAACGGTCTGGACGGCCTTTGAACATCACATCCAGATGGTGCTTGGACACATCCACTCCACAATATACTTTCTCCCTACAGTTCATGTTCGCTCCTTCTTGTTAATGCGAGCTCGCGTTAACGGCTCATGCAACGGTCCGAGTACAACATGGCAACCGCCCGGCGGATCACGGCTTTCGCTCGTTCTGTCAAAGGACGAACCGAACGCAAATCGATCTCGTCCAGGCGGGAACCGCCCCTGGTCTGCCAACCGGGGGCGGCACTCCTCTTCGAGGATTGCACAACCCGTTTCACGGGAAAAAGGATTTCTGCGACGTAATAGAAATTCATTCTCAAAATCCTTTTTCCCTACATGCATTGAATTGATTGGATGAACATACAAGAACGCAAGGAACGCAAAAGGAGATCGGCATGACAACGACTGACATAATGAAGCTCTGCGACCAAGTCCGTGAATCCGCTTATGCCATCCACCAGTACCACGGCAATGGGTATTTGGAAAAAGTGTACGAGAATGCCTTGGCAAACCGTCTGCGGAAAGCGGGATTGAAAGTGGAGCAACAGCATCGGCTGATCATCCATGACGAAGACGGAGCCGAAATAGGAGAGTATTTCGCAGACCTATTGATAGAAGATGAACTCATTATTGAATTAAAGGCCTGCAAATCGATTAAGGATGAGCACAAGGCTCAGCTCCTCAACTACTTGAAAGGGGCGTGTAAAGAGCATGGGTTGCTCATAAACTTTGGCTCCTACAAGTTTTTCATCAAGAAATTCGCCAGAAGTACAACAAACAGCTTAGCTTCTAAACTCCCCGGCATATTGCCTCCAATGTTCTTTGCGTTCCTTGCGTTCGCGGTTAAATAAATACTGATGCGTCTAGCCCACCCCATTTTGTTGTTGCTGTTGCTGCTGATTCCGCTGCTGGAATGGTTGCGCTACCATATGGTGCGCAAGCAATCGATGCAGTTCAGCAACAGCTCCGTGCTGAAGGGCTTGCCGAAGAGCTGGCGTATCCGGCTCCAACCGATCATCCCCCTCTGCTACATGCTCGGCCTTGCCTGCCTGGTCGTCGCGCTCGCCCGGCCGCAGCGCGGCCTCGATGACAGCCGCGTCCGGACCGAGGCCGTGGACATTATTCTGCTGCTCGACCTGTCGCAGTCGATGGATCAGCAGGATTTCCAAAAGTTCGGGCAGCGCATGAGCCGGTTGGACGCATCGAAGGAGGTCATTGGCCGCTTCCTGGAAAACCGCCCGAACGACCGCATCGGCATGGTCGGCTTCGCCACCCTGCCCTATGCCGTCGCGCCGCTGACCCTCGACCACGGCTGGCTGGTGCAACGCATGGAAGGCCTGCACACCGGCATGCTCGACGGCAGCCGCACCGCCATCGGCGACGGCATTGCCTCGGCCATCAACCGCCTGCGCGACAGCGAGGCCAAGAGCAAGGTGATCATCCTTCTGACCGACGGTGCAAACAACCACGGCACCCTTTCGCCCGAGAACGCGGCCAGTGCCGCCGAAGCGCTGGGCATCAAGATCTACACCATCGGCGCGGGCGGCGCCAGCACCGGCTTCTTCCGCCAACGCCAGGAGGTCGACGAGGACTCGCTCAAGAAGATTGCCAAGACGACCGACGCCAAATTTTACCGCGCGAAGGATCTCGAAACCCTCGAAGCCGTTTATGCGCAAATCGACCTGCTTGAAAAGACGGAGATCGAAGTGGAACGCTTCACCCGCTTCGAGGAAATCGCGAAGGGCTGGATCATTGCGGGACTTATACTTTTGGGAATAGAACAGATAATGGGTTTAACGAGAATAGGAAGGTTACCTTGACGATTGC
>CAKZQV010000298.1 GCA_937141895.1 uncultured Verrucomicrobiota bacterium | reverse complement strand
GGGCAGGTGGGCATGGCTCAGATTGCACTCGCCATGGATAATATCGATCAGGCTGAAAAAATTAAAAGCGAACTTCCGGAAGAGGCGGAGGCTGCATCTCTTTACCTGACGGCGGCGCTTCAGCGCGCCAAGGGAGAGCCTAAGGAAGCCATTAAGACGGTCACGCAGATTATTGAAGCCCATCCTAACGATGTGGACATTCTGCCCGCCAGCGAACTGCTGGTGGCCTACTGCTATCTCGACATGACGGGAACCAATTCGGTGATCTCCACCAATTCCGCCATGAACACGGCGCGGCAGGTGAAAAACATCTATGCCGGAACGGCAGTGGCGGTCAATGCGAAAAAACTTTGGACGGAACTTGGCGGACCTGAGGTGGAGGCTGCAATTGAGGCTGAAAAAGCGGCTCAAGAAGCGGCTCGCAAAGCGTCTCAGGAAGCGGCTGAAAAACGTAGGGCTGAGCAAAAGGCCCGTCAGGAAGCGGAGAAGGCGGCCAAAGCGGCGGCTGAAGCCGCAAATGCGAATCTCACAAACAATGTAACAACAACGGAATCTGAATAAGGAAACGGAGGCTAGGAAATGAAAAAAGGACTCTTAATGGTGGCCCTGCTGACAGTAGCTGGTGCTGCTCTTGCGCAAGGGGATATTGCAGAGACTGCGGCGGCAACACAGAAAACGGATTTGCTTTCGCTAATTAAACAGGGCGGATGGGCGATGTACCCACTTGGTGCGTTTTCCTTCTTTATGGTGGCGATGATCATCCAGAATTTCATCTCATTGCGACCCAAAACACTGTTGCATACAGAACAGATGCCAGAACTGCTGGAACTGATGTTGCAGAAAAAATGTAAAACGGCACTGATTTACTGCCGTAAACACCCGTCTATGTTTGCCAACACTTTCGGCGCAGGCCTAGAACGTTGCTTGGACGGTGAAGAAGAAATTGATTTTCAGAAGGTTAAAGAATCTGTGGAAGAAGCTTCCGTTGAACAGATGACCAAGCTGATGAAACCGATTGACTACCTCTCCATCATTGGTGCCTCATCTCCGATGCTTGGACTGCTCGGTACGGTATCCGGCATGATCAAAGCCTTCCACACCATGGGTTCGCAGGGTATGGGTAAACCGGAACTGCTCGCCGCCAACATCGGTGAGGCCTTGATTACCACGGCAACCGGTCTGGTCATTGCGATTCCGTCCATGTTCTTCTTCTTCTTCTTCAAAAAAGGGTTCCAGAAAACTCTCGCGACACTTGGTCGTAACATCGGCTTCCTGTTTGATGCCCTGCAGACCGGTAAAGAGCCCGTGAGCTTCATGGATCTCGAGACTCTGGAAAAAATGGAAGGCGAATAAGCCTTTGGAATTAATGATTGTTCCAACCCCTGGAAGGTAGGGAACGGATATGAAACTCGCACAACAAGAGACCGACGATATTGAAATCGACATGTCGCCTATGATCGACATGGTATTCCTGCTCTTGATTTTCTTCATCGTTGCTTCACAGATTATCGACGAAAAACCGGCTGTTGACGTTCCGTCAGCAGCATACGGTAAAGTGCCGGAAAATACGGAAGGCCGTTTGATGATCTCGGTCACCAAAGATGAGAAATATTATGTTGGCTCAGACCCTGAGCCGAAAGATATTGAGCAGATCAAAGATTCAATTGCGCTGTGGCTGGATGCGGATCCGAAGCTGCGTATTCTCATCCGTGCCGATGGCGACGTTAAATATAAAATCAATGAAGAGATCACCATTGCATGTGCCGAAGTCGGTGCGCAGGACCTGATCTATTCGGTATTTGAGGAGTAGCGCGTAATGGATTTAATGCAACATTATGAAGAAAGTCCGCTGAAGCTCGATGTGGCTTCGCTGATTGACGTGGTCTTCCTGCTGCTCATTTACTTTATCATGACCGCCTCACTGATCCGGAAAGAAGCCGATATCGGCTTCATGCTGCCGGCTAACGTGGCGGTGCAGGATATGCAGGAAATTCCGCTTGAGGTATTGATTCAGATTGAAGACGACGGAACTGTTGTCGTTGAAGGAATGCGCTTTAGTTTCGATGATCGGAGTCTGGATGATCTGGTGGTTCAGGTTGCCGGTGTAAAAGAGATTGCCGCTTCACAGAATTCTCCGTTTTTTGTGAATGTGCTTCCTCACCCGGATGCGCTACATCGTCGAATCATCGACGTCATGGATGCGTGCGCCGCCGCTGGCGTCGACAGCCTGACTTTCAGTAAAACGCAACAATAGACCACTCTAACGTATAACAGGGTACGTTGTTGGAAGTCGCCCCCTATTCAGAGGGGCGGCTTTTTTTGCTTCCAAGCGGGACAGTTTGGGCCTTTTTCTCTCCCTTTTCTGCAAAGTTTCCCGCCAGTGGAAGCGTATCCACGGTGTCCTAATCAAGGAGGTAGTTATGATTCTGGCAGGTGCACGCGATGAATCCATTAAACTCGGTCAGAGCACATCGGCGCTCATCGATGTTGTCTTTCTTTTGCTCATCTATTTCATGGTCACGGCTTCTCTAATTCGGCAGGAAGAAGATATCCATTTTATGATTCCGGTTACGGATGTGGCTAAGGTTCCGGATGTGCCCGTGGAAGCCCTGATCGAGGTGCATGAAGAGGGAGATGTTGAGCTGGAGGGTATTCGTTTCCCCAAAAACGATCGTCTGCTGATCGAGCTCTCTGAGCAGTTGAAGGGATTAAGGCAAGTGGCCGATACCCAGGGCGCTCGGTTCGATGTAAATATGCTGCCCGATCCTGATGCGCTTCATTACCGTATCATTGATGTCATGGATGCCTGTTCCCACGCCGGGGTGACAAATCTCGGTTTCGCTAAAAATGAATAGACCAAACTCTTTAGAGTAGGGCTTCCAATGGTTGGAAATTTCCGTAGAATTTGCGCTCAGTTTTTAAACAGGAAATTTCATGAAAAAGACCAGAGTCGACCATAAATTCGCTGAACTTCAGAAACAGGGCAAAAAGGGATTCATCGGCTATCTTTCCGCCGGAGATCCGAATCTGCAGGATACGGTGGATCAAGTCCTTCGTCTTGAGGATGCCGGGGTGGATGTCATGGAATTGGCTCTGCCGTTTTCCGACCCGCTGGCCGACGGCCGAGTCAATCAGGAAGCTGCCACGCGGGCGCTTGACGCCGGGGCGACCTTTGAAGGATGCATGACCTGCATACAACAGATTCGCGAGCGTTCAGAACTGCCGATTATTTTCTATGCCTACATGAATACGCTGCTTGCCCGAGGCTTTGAAAAAGCCATGATTGAATCCGCTCAGGCGGGCGTCGATGGCTTCCTGTTATTAGACCTCCCGTTGGAGGAGGCAAAGCCATACCGAAGCGCAATTTCGCATAATAACCTCAATTCCATACAGCTGGTCACACCCACAACGCCCGATGAGCGGATTGGAAAAATTGTAAAGCAGGCCAACGGATTCATCTACTGCGTCTCCCGCGAAGGGGTCACGGGCGTTCAGGATGAGATCGCATCGGGAGCCGGCGCGTTAGTGGAACGCATTCAAGAGCATTCGAAGCTGCCGGTCGCGCTTGGCTTTGGCATTGGCACACCGGAACAAGCGCGGGATGCGGCAAAGCTTGCCGATGCCGTAGTGGTGGGCAGCGCCATTGTGAATGCCTTTCATAATAACCCGCACACGCCAGAAGGCCGCGCCGCCGCCGCCGCCTTCGTGAAATCGATGGTGGATGCGGTGAAAGAAATTTAGATTTTAGAATTTTGAATGGTGATTTGTGGATGGGCTCTGCCCATACCTGTCTTTGCAAAGGGTGTCGCAGACCCGCAAATCGGAAATCAGCAATCGCAAATCAACAATAAGGAGGTTCTCATGGCAGGTCGTTACGCAGTCATCATGGCAGGGGGAAAGGGCGAGCGTTTCTGGCCGCTCAGTACATCAAAGCATCCGAAACAGCTATTGGCTTTAGTCGGGGACAAACCGTTGATTGCTCAGGCCGTCGATCGCCTTGAAGGGCTCGTTCCTCCGGAAAACGTCTTTGTGGTAACCAACGCTGATCTAGTGGATGCGACGCGCGCCGCTGCGCCGTTACTTCCTCCGGAAAATATTGTGGGTGAACCGATCGGTCGCGATACCGCCGCCGCGGTGGCCTGCGGCGGGGCTCTGGTGAAAGCCAAAGATGCAAACGGCGTATTTGCTGTGTTGACCGCCGATCAGGTGATGGGCGATCTCGATATTTTTTCCAACACCCTTAAAGGTGGAATGGACCTGGCATCAGAAAATGATATTCTTGTGACCATCGGGATTAAGCCCACCTATCCCGCCACCGGGTTCGGCTACATCGAATCCGGCGAAGAGTTCCAGACCTCGGAAAATGTAGCGTTTAAAAACGCCGCACGATTTGTGGAAAAACCTGACGAAGCCACAGCTACGGAATATGTGGAAACCGGCAAGTTTTTCTGGAATTCCGGTATGTTTATCTGGTCCGTCCAAGCCTTGGAAAAAGCGTTCGGGGCCCACTGCCCGGAAATGCTGGAACTGATGAATACGTTAACCGGCTATGCGGCTGAGGGAAAAATTATCGAAGGTATGGATGCCACCTATCCAGACCTTGGAAAAATATCCGTCGACTACGCCCTCATGGAAAAGGCCGACAACATTGTCATGGCCTGCGGAACATTCTACTGGGACGATGTCGGTGCCTGGCCAGCCCTGGAAAGCCACTTTGATCAGGACGAGGCGGGGAATACCCCCATCGGTACCGTCGAAACGTTGGATTCTGAGAACAACATTATTCTCTCCAAAGACCATCTGACAGCTGTGATCGGGGTCAAAGACCTTATTGTCGTCCAGGCCGAGGGGGTCACGCTCGTCTGCCCGAAAGACCGCGCCCAAGACATCAAAAAAATGGTCGTCGCCCTCCGCGAAAACGGCACCTACGACGAACTCCTATAAATAACCACCAAGGCACGCAGGACTCAAAGATCACGATTTAATTCTTCCTGAAGCTTGGTGTTCTTTGAGTCTTCGTGGTTTAGGTCTTTCTTCCTTCAAAAGCAGTTGCCAAAGGGTGACAGTTTGCTATCTTCCTTGGCTTTCCACTTCATGCCGGGGTGGCGAAATTGGTAGACGCAGGGGATTCAAAATCCCCCGGCTTCGGTCATGCGGGTTCGAGTCCCGCCCCCGGCACCAAACCTTCTTAATACAAACTTTCTGTGAATTCCCGTCGCAGGAAAAATACGCATTTTCCCTAGGAAATGCGGTGTTTCGAAATTCTCCACTCGCGACTGGTTCCCGGTGCTTGAGCACCTATTCTCCGTTCGTTCGCGTCCAGAAACTGTAAGACCGCAAGTCCATGGTTCGTAAACGTCTCTTCCTTCACCCCGTAGTCAGCTCGGGGAAAGCCTGATAATTTG
>CAKZQV010000297.1 GCA_937141895.1 uncultured Verrucomicrobiota bacterium | reverse complement strand
ACGTTCGGAGTTGATTGAAGAACTGTTTGAGCGTCCGGAGTTTGCCGACTACTGGGCCATGAAGTGGTGCGATCTGCTGCGCGTTAAAGCGGAATTTCCGAGCAAACTCTGGCCCAATGCCGTTCAGGCTTATTATCGGTTTGTTCGTACCTCGCTTTACACCAACATGGCCTACGATGAATTCGCCCGGCACATGCTAACCTCAAGCGGGAGTAATTTCCGTGTGGCACCGGTCAATTTTTACCGCGCCATGCCCCAGCGCGAACCGAAGAAAATTGCCGGAATTGTGGCCCTCACCTTCATGGGCATGCGCACCGATCAATGGGATGAGGCAAAGCTCCTGGGCATGGCTGCCTTCTTCGGAAAAATCGGCTATAAAGGCACCGCCGAATGGAAAGAGGAAATCGTCTATTTTAACCCCGCGCAAACGTTCACTTTTCCGGATTCTGAACAAGCGGTTCCGCTCCGCCTGCCCGATGGAACGAAAGTTGAGTTGGGCGAATATGATGATCCCCGTATGGCCTTCACCGAGTGGCTGGTGGGGAGCCGCGTGTTTGCCGACAACATGGTCAACCGCATCTGGTACTGGCTGCTGGGCCGCGGAATTATTCATGAGCCCGATGATATCCGGTCGGACAATCCGGCACAAAACCCCCAACTGCTGGCTTTCCTGAGTCAGGAGCTGGTTAAGAGCGGATATGATCTGCGTCACATCTATCGGATCATATTAAATTCAGAAACCTATCAACGCTCATCCATTCACAACAGCGGCAACCTGAGCGATGAACAAAATTTTTCGCGCTACTACATCCGTCGTATGGATGCCGAAGTGCTGATTGATGCCATCTGCCAGATCACGGGTACTACAGAATCCTATTCGAGCGACATCCCGGAACCCTTCACCTTTATTCCAGAAAACCAGCGGTCGATAAAACTGTCCGATGGTAGCATCACCAGCCCGTTTCTCGACCTTTATGGTCGTCCGTCGCGCGATACTGGCTATGCGTCTGAACGAAATAATACCCCCTCGGCTTCGCAAAAACTTCATCTGCTCAATTCCACGCATATTCAAACCAAGATTTTGAGAAACAAAAAACTGCTGGGCCAGCAGTGGGTGAAGTCGAAGGGGAAAAAGAAAGCTCAACTTCAATGGGGTGAGCCGAACCAGGCCATCGAAAGTATGTACCTGTCTATTTTGTCGCGGTATCCCACACAGCAGGAAATCGGGATCGCCATCGACTATGCGCGTGAGAGCGGCGAAAATCGATATAACGCATCGGTTGATCTGGTGTGGGCCCTGCTCAACTCGAAAGAATTTATGTTCAAACATTAGGTTTGAAGGAGAGCGAAGATGAACGACATGATGCTGAATAGACGAAACGCAATGGGCCTCGCAGCGGCAGGGGCCGGTGGGCTCATGCTCGGCTCTCCCCTACAGGCCGCAACCATGAAGCCCGGTAAAGCCAAAGCTGTTATCCAGATCTGGATGTGGGGCGGCCCGGCCCATCTCGACACCTTCGATCCTAAACCCGAGGCCGGCGCCGATTATTGCGGTCCCTACACTACGCCGATTGCAACGAATGTAGATGGTATTCAGATCGGACAGAAACTGCCCTTGCTGGCACAGCAGGCGGATAAATATGCCATCATTCGCAGCATGACGCATGGGATTAATGCGCATGAAACGGCGTCCTATGTCACCCAGACCGGTCGCCCGGCTGGCGGCGACGTTTTTCCTTGTACCGGCGCGGTGGTCTCCCGGTTTAAAGGGTATGACGCGGGTTATAAAGGATTGCTTCCGCCCTATATTGTGTTAACTAAACCGCAGGGGCGATTCTCAGAATCGGGCTTTATGGGCTTGCGGTATAAACCCTTTGCTACGGGCGGAAAACCCAGTGCCATGCCATTCACCGTTGAAGGGATCATTCAGAAGGGCATTACGCAGGCGCGTCAGGAAAATCGCCGCGATCTTTTGGCGGCACTGGATACCTACGGAAAGAAAGCGCAGGGCAATCCACAGTTTCAGCATATGGATCAGTGCACGGATCAGGCCTATGAGTTGATTCTCGGCGATGCGGGTAAAGTGTTTGATGTGAAGGACGAAGATCCCAAGTTGCGCGAGCGTTATGGAAAAACTGATTTTGGAGCATCCTGTCTGATTGCCCGCAAGCTGGTTGAAGCCGGCGTGCCCTATGTGACGATTAACTTCCAGGGGTGGGATACGCATAAAAAACATTTTGAGCTCATGAATAATAAACTCACAGATCTGGACCGTGGGTTTTCCACGCTGCTGGACGATCTGAAACTGCGTGGTCTGCTTGACTCCACCATTGTCTGGTGGGGCGGTGAGTTTGGTCGCGGCCCGAAGATTCAGTGGAATGCGCCTTGGAATGGAGGACGCAGTCACTATGGAAAATGCTTCAGCCATGTGATCGCTGGTGGCGGATTTCAGGGCGGCCAAGTGATCGGAGCATCCAATGAAAAGGGGATGGAAGTGGTGGACCGTCCGGTCTATCCGTGGGATCTGATCGGCAGCATGTATGAACAGCTCGGTATTGATCCCAATGCCCAACTTCCGCATCCGCAAGGGTTGGATGTTCGGGTCTGTGCCACCGAGGCCGATGGCATCACCATGGGCGGCCGATTACGGGAAATCATGTCATGAGGATTTTATCCAAGGGGTGGAACATTGGGCTGGTTTTGTTTCTTGCAGCAACAGCGTTGGCCTCGAACGAACCGCATATCGGCTTTGCCTTTCCAGCCGGAGCACGGCAGGGGGATACCTTCGAGATGGAAATTGGCGGTCAGCATTTTAACCAGGCAACCAATATATTGGTCAGCGGTGAAGGTGTTGAAATTGAGATCCTACGGTATGCCGTAAAGTATGAACCCCGTCGCATCAATCAGATTTATCGGAACCGAGAAAATGCGCTCGCCACGCTGAAAGATGAAAATGCGAATGAGAAAACGAAGACAACTGCGCAGAAACGCATCGAGCAGGTCGAAAAGCAAATTGCGCTGATTGATCTGCCTGAAGGGGTCGACCGCAATAATAAAAAAGCGGTGCAGAAAATTTACCGTAATACTAAGAATACCAAGGAACAGTTTAATCCCCAGCTGCAGGATCGTCTGCGCGTGAAGGTCCGGGTTGCGGAAAAGGCATTACCCGGCGAGCGTGAGCTGCGGGTCTATACGCCCGCCGGGCTTTCCAATCCGGTTTACTTTCAGGTGGGAACGCTGAAGGAAGAGCTTGAGGTGGAGCCCAATGACGATCATATGAGCCCTGACCTTCAGGTGGTCTCCGTGCCTTCCGTCATAAATGGACAGGTGCGACCCGGCGATATGGATCACTTTCGTTTTAAAGCGCAGAAGGGAGATTCCATTGTGGTGGATGTCGCGGCGCGGAGAATTCTACCTTATTTAGCTGATGCGGTGCCCGGCTGGTTCCAGGCGGTGGTGGCACTCTATGATGAAGACGGAAATGAAGTGGCCTACCAAGACGATTATAAATTTAATCCTGACCCCGCACTTTTTTTCGATGTTCCAGCGTCTGGAACCTATACGCTCTCCATTCGCGATTCCATCTACCGCGGCCGCGAAGATTTTATCTATCGAATTGCGCTCGGTGAACTTCCCTTCATTACCGGAATTTTTCCGCTGGGTTCCAGCGCGGGTGAAGATGTCGATATCGCCCTGAGCGGCCGTAATCTTCCAAGAACGCGTATGAGAGGAAAGCTGCCGGAGGAAGATTCGGAACTCCGTCATGTATCGGTGAAAAAAGAGGGGTATCGTTCGAATCAGATGCCCTTTGCAGTTAGTAATCAAAAAGAAGGTTTTGAAAAAGAGCCGAACAATGCACCTGAGAAAGCTCAGTTGATTCAGCGTCCTCTGATCATAAACGGGCGCATTCAGCAGGTCGGTGATCGCGACGTATTTAGTTTCCAGGGTTTGGAAGGGGATTCCGTCTCCATCGAAGTATTCGCTCGCCGGTTAAATTCTCCATTGGATTCGGTGATTACACTGACGGGTCCAGGTTTGGATAAACCCGTTCGTAACGATGACTATGTGAACAAAGATAAAACCCATCTTCATCTTGGCGCTGGGCTTGTCACCCATCATGCGGATTCGTATCTCACACAAAAACTTCCAACCTCTGGAACCTATTATGTGGAAATCGCCGATGCTCAGAACAAGGGCGGACACGATTATGGATATCGCTTAGCCATCAGCAAAGCCATGCCCGATTTTGAATTACGGATGGAGCCTTCCGGTTTACATATTGCCCCGGGTGCGACAGCCGCTTTTTCGGTGATCGCGGTTCGAAAAGACGGGTTTAATGGAAAAATTATCCTAAGCGCATCCGACCTGCCTGATGGATTTGAAATGAGCGATTCCGCAATTCCCAAAGGATCCGATACCGCACGTTTTACCATCACCGCACCGAAGAAAATGGAAGGTAAAATAATCAGCCCGAAAATTAACGGCGAAGGAATCATCGCCGGGAAAACGATTACGCATGAAGCCGTTCCCGTCGACGATCAAATGCAGGCCTTTCTCTATCGTCACCTCGTCCCAGCCAAAGAGCTGGTGCTGGCCCCAATGGAAAAACGTCCGCCCCTTCTTTTTAACGCTATAATTCCAAAGTCCGGAATCATTTTGCTGGAGGCCGGCAAAGAAACCCGCATTAGGTTCGAAGGCCATATCGTCGGGCAGCAACGCGGATATGCCGTGCAGCTCGATCATCCGCCCGAAGGCTTCAGCACCCCGAAAAATGGATGGGTCGGCAAACCGAAAAACAAAAATAAACAAACGGATGGAAAAGACAGCTGGGGAAAAAACAAAGCGGCCGGCTTTATCCTGATAGCGGTTGATGAGTCTGTTGAACCCGGCACAGAGTTGAGCCTGATCGTTGCCGCCGAACAGAAACGCGGCAAAGAAAAAATCTACTATCCCGCACCCGCGATTCCGGTAAAGGTTATTAAACCGAAAAACTAGCTTTCCGAGTCCTTCGGAATATTATGTGGCGATAGCCACTGCTTGACGGGGCGTATGCTTAAAAAGTTGGTCTATAATCCGATTTGGCAGTAGGCGTTTAAATATGACGAACAATGGATCATCTCCGAAGCGCGGAGAAAAATGGCTTTCGCGAGATATGCCGTTATGGAAATTTGAGGACTTGATCGAGGAAGGGCTCTATATTCCAAAGACATCTAAATTCAAGGATTGGAATATAAAGATTTTTTCGAATAGCTGATGTATCTTATTTTTCCCCTTTAGCTTGTGATGCCGGTTTCTTTGTGGGGCGGGATTCTTCTTTTTTGCTTTTTTGGCGGTCGGCGGAGGGGAGGTCGATATCCATGATAAAGCCCTGCTTACTGAGGATGAGCAGGCGCTGCTCATTTTCGATGCGTACGGAGTAGGGCAGCATGTGCATCTGCAAGAGCACCTGAATCTGATTGGGCGATAGGTTCAGGCCTTTGTATTCCGTGGGGATGACAAAGTCGCACCCTTCTTTCCAGCCGGAACAGCCATAGGCCGTTTTTCCGCGGATTACGGGTTTCCCACAGACCGGGCAGTCGCCCAGTCGGTCGATATCGATTTTCTTGGTCGTGCTCGATTCGATCAGGCTGCGCGTATAGCCGATGATGCCGTCCATAAAATCGGAAGATTCCGATTCGCCGCGCTCAATCTGCTTGAGCTTTTCTTCCCACTCGCCGGTCATTTCCGGTGATTTCAGGAGCGGGTCCTGAATCAGGGCAATCAGGCAACGGCCCATGTCGGTGGCGCGGAGCTGTTTTTTCTCGCGTCGGATATAGTTGCGGCGCAAAAGGGTTTCAATAATGGCGGCGCGGGTGGCGGGGGTTCCGATGCCGCGCTCCTTCAGTGCTTCGCGCATCGTGTCGTCATCGACCCATTTTCCGGCGGCTTCCATGGCACCGAGCAGGGAGTTTTCATTGAAGGCTTTCGGCGGCTTGGTTTTTCCCTCGCGGGTGGCAGGTTCATGCGGGCCGGTTTCGCCTTTTCCAAAGGTTGGAAGTTGCTGTTCTTCCTCATCTTCAGTGTCTGGATCCTTTTTCTTCTTTTTCTTCTTCGGAAAAAGCACCGTCCAGCCAGGTTCAACCACCACAGTGCCTTTGGCCTGAAAGGGGACTTCGACGCTCTCGCCATCGACCGTGGTGATCTTTTTAATGCAGACGGGATAAAACGCGGCAATAAACTGGGTGACGATGGCGTCGTAGACGATTTGTTCGTTGGAACCGAGCGGTCCCGGCATCATACCGGTGGGAATGATGGCGTGGTGGTCGGTCACTTTTTTATCGTCCACAATCCGCTTCGTGAATGGGAGTTTTGAAAGGTCCAAAGGTTGGATCTGCTCCGCGCGCAATTTTTCCAATGATTGGAAAATTTGTGAAATCCGCGGTTTCATGTCGGCGCTGAGATAGCGCGAGTCGGTGCGGGGATAGGTCACCAGTTTGGATTCATAGAGATTCTGCGTGGCTGCGAGCGTGTCGGCGGCGGAGAGCCCATGACTTTTATTGATTTCACGCTGCAGGGTGGTGAGGTCGAAAAGTTGCGGGGGTTGTTCTTTTTTCTGGCGTCCGGCTACTTTGGAAATAACAAAAGGCTGATCGGTAATTTTTTCGAGAATGGCCTGGGCATGTTCAAGTTTGTTAAAGCGGCTATCTGTCTGTTTGGGTGCTGCACCTTTTGGAGGGACGCCGTCCCCTGCGTCCGTGGACAGCGAGGACGCTGTCCCTCCACCATAAGGATCGCCCGTGTATTTGAACGTGGTTTCGCGGTATTTGGTGGTCAGCTCCCAAAAAGATTTGGGGCGGAATTTCATGATTTCGTCGTCGCGCTGAACAATCATGGCGAGGACGGGGGTTTGGACGCGGCCGATGCTCCAGAGTACGCGGTCGTCCCCGGCGGAGAGGCGACCGTGTTTGACCGTGAAATAGCGCGTGGCGTTGAGCCCGACGATCCAGTCCGATTCTGAGCGGCATTTTGCGGCTTGGTAGAGCGGATCGTAGGCGTGCCCGTCTTTGAGGTCTTTAAAGGCTTCCTGAATGGCATCGGGCGTGAGCGAGCTGAGCCATAACCGTTTGATCGGCTTATCTTCGCAGTCGCTGAGGGAAAGGATATAGCGGAAAATCAGCTCACCCTCTCGCCCGGCATCGGTGGCACATACAATTTCTTCGGCCTGCTGGCAGAGCGTTTTGATGGTTTCGAACTGTTCGGCCACGCCGGGATTTTCGATGATTTTGAGTTTAAATTCATCGGGAATGAAGGGCAGGGAATCAATTCGCCATTTTCGCAGTTCGGGGTCGTATTCGCCGGGGTCGAGCAGGGTCACCAGATGGCCGAACGCCCAGGTGATGGCACAGCCGCGGCCTTCAATATAGCCATTTTTTTTATCGGTCATTTTAAGAACCGATGCAATATCGCGGGCGACCGATGGTTTTTCTGTGATGACAACTTTCATAGATGCAGCGTGCGTATTTCGTAATGCGTAATTGGATTAGAATGGTACATCTTGTACATTGGGTGCTGACTGTTCAATCAATTATGGAGTTGGGTATGATTCGTTTTATGTTAGTTGCTCTGGTTGCCGCCTTTTTGGCAGGGGCTTCTGTTCGGGCTTCAGAGATTGTGGTGCTGGGCGAGGAGCCTGTGGCGGAGTTCGCGTTGCCGGATGGATCGGTGCTTAAAAATGCGTTTGTCTGGCGGCGTAGCTCTGAGGGGTTGATGATTGTTCATGACACCGGGCAGTATTTTCTCAATTTCAAGCTGCTGCCCGATGACTGGAAAACCGCTTATCTGGGTGAGTCGGAAAACGAGCCGGAGGGGCCGGTGGTTGAAACACCCGTCTATGAAATATCGGATCCCTACCAGCTGGAACCGATTCTCGAGCGTGTTCCGAATCTTAAGCCGGAACAGGTCAATTATTTGCTGCGCGTGGATGCGGATGGAAACTCGGAAACGAACGCTCTGGGTTTGGCTATTCTGCAAAGCCTGTTGGATGGACAGTCCGCGGATGCGCGTCGGCTGATTATTCTAAAGGAAGAGCTGGGGCTTGAAATCGAGGGGCTATCCCGGGATGAGCTCTCGGAAACGTGCAGTGCTTGTGAGGGCAAAGGTGAGGTCGATGTTTCCTGTGCATCGTGCAAAGGTTCTGGAGAGTGTGTGCGCTGTGAGGGAGACGGTGAACGTAAAACCGGGATAGGTGACAATACACTTCATTGTACGACGTGCAAGGGAAGCGGGAAATGTCGGGACTGTGCCGGAGAGGGAGGCCGCCTTTCGGTATGCAAAGCGTGCCGGGGCCGCGGGGTAAAGGTGCTCAAGGCCTATTGCGAAGCC
>CAKZQV010000296.1 GCA_937141895.1 uncultured Verrucomicrobiota bacterium | reverse complement strand
GGGGAAGCCCGGCCGGGGTGGGTATGGCGTTGTGCTTATTTCCTATCCGCCTTCGGGGGATTCCGGCGGGACATGCCGGAAAAAAGAGCTTTCCGGCGGGTTTCTGAAAACAACGAATAACCGCATGGAACTGCTGGCCTGTATTGAAGGGCTGAAGGCGCTGAAGAAACCAAGCCGCGTCGTACTAACCAGCGACTCTAAATATGTGGTCAATGCCATGACCAAAGGTTGGGCCAAAAAATGGCGTTCCAACGGGTGGAAACTTTCGCCTTCGAAACCGGCGAAAAATCCGGATCTTTGGACGAAGCTGCTGGACCTTTGTGCCATACATACCGTTGAGTTCAAGTGGGTGAAGGGGCATAATAATCATCCTGAAAACGAGCGGTGCGATGAACTGGCGGTTGCCGCCTCAAATGAAAAAGACCTGCCGGTGGATGCGGGCTTTGAAAACAACACTCTATCTGAGGATGATTTATTCAGCCTCTAAACGGATAAAAACACACGATGAAAAAGACATTTAATCTGACCCACCCGAAAATCAAATATCCGCGCATGATTGACGCGACGAAAAATGAAATTCGCAAATACATCAAACGGGAGCGACGGGTGACACTTCCGGAAGATGTGGATTTCTGGGATTTTGACTGCAAGTTTGGCGACACTGAAGCCGAAGCGAAGGTGATTCATCTTTCAGAAATCGATACATGCATTAACGATGCGGAGCAGCGGGAATTGACTTCGTTCTATGTTGAAATTCTGCGGAAAGAAGGCGTTCGCGCCGCAGCAGAAAAAGCGCGGCGGGAAGTTAATCTTGAGGTTCCGAAGCCGAAAGGTTTTGGGGAGGACTAGTGCTGGTGGGTCACACGCGGTGTGACCTATAGGTCCGCCGGATAAATATCGGACTGTTGCCACAAAGGGGCGCAAAAATCATTCAGATTCGAGCCGCTGTGTGCTTCTTTTCTGACATGATCCAGAAGGAGCGGGTTCTAAATATTTTAACTGCCTGAGCGGTAAACCTGTTGATCAAGGACTGCCCGCATCGTTCTCGGACCAAAGTGCCAGTCGCAGGGCCTGCGACCCTCCATTATTTTCTGAGGTACAGCTTGGCGCAGCCGATGGCATCGGAGAGAGCTTCGTGGTGGTTGAGCGGAATGCCGAGTCGTTCGCAACAACTGTTTAGGCGATAGGGAAGAAAGCCTTTGGCCTTATAGATTCGCATGGTGCATTCCCAACGTTGGGCAAGCCCCAGCTCCCCGTAATAGAGATCGTAGTGTTCCATGGTGCGCTTCAGGACGGAGCGGTCGAACACCTCGTTGTGCGCAACCATGGTCCGGTTCTGCAGGCGTTTCTGAATTTCCGGATAGAGGACATCAAAGGTCGGTGCATTGATAGTGTCCTGCGGCTGGATGCCGTGAATGGCGATATTCATCCCGAAATATTCATTTCTCGGCGGCTGAATCAGGGCATAATATTCTTCCGTAATTTTTCCGTTTTCCACCGTCACAATACCCACTGCACAGGCACTATTTCGCTTCCCCGTAGCCGTTTCAAAATCGATCGCCGTAAAATTCATTGGAACACATTAGCCTGAACCCCGTCGTGCTCCAACAGGAATTGGGCGAAGAAATGGAAAACCATGGAAGCAATGGCTGGTAAGGTTCAGGGAAGACCGTTAGGTTCTTTTGCTGGTTTAGCTATCATCGGAGATGCAGGGGATGGATGACTATAAAGACAAAAGTTCGAGTCTAATTGTATTTGGAATTTTTGAAATCATTGGCGGTTTGCTCATGAGCTTCTTCTGCTTGATTTCTCTGATTCCCATGCTCCTGCCTCAGTCGGATCAGGCACAGGGCCAACAGTTGTTTTCTACCCTTATAATTTATGCCTGCCTAGCTGTGTGGTTGATCACCATGGGGATCGGTACGATTCGGGGACGGCGCTGGGCGAGACTGCTGATGCTAGCCGTAAGCTGGATTTCGCTAGGTGTTGGTGCCGGGGCCATGGTGATGATTACTTTCATTTTGCCTAAAAGCTTACAGTCCAGTATGTCGAAAGAAATTGCATCCGTTGCTCTGATTTTCATTTTAGGCTTTGCGAGCCTTGTCTATCTGCTGTTTCCAATCATTGGAATTTTATTTTACCGTGGACCGAATGTGCGAGCCACATTTGAGCAAAAGGATCCGAATGTTTCTTGGACGGAAAAATGTCCGCTGCCGATTCTGGTTCTGATTATGATGTTAGCCTTGGTCTGGCCGACGGTGGGAACGATGGGTGCGATGAATTTTGTGCTGCCCCTGTTTGGAACTTTAGTTTCCGGGTGGACGGGTGCCGCCGTTCTGCTTGTAGGTGTCGGCATTTGCACGAGTTTGATTCCCGGGGTCTATCGGAGCCGCTCGTATGCCTGGTGGTCGGTGATGATTCTGCTGGTGCTGAGTATGCTTTCGCAATTGATCACATACAGTCGCATAGATCCTATGGAATTTTATGTGCGGGCAGGCTATTCCGGTCAGATGTTGGATTTGATGCAGAAACAGAATTGGGCCACGGCAAAAACATTCAGTTGGATGGCGTTGCTATATGGTTTGCCTGTATTGTTTTATTTGGCTGTCATTCGCGGCTATTTTACGTCCGGAGAGCTGGCGGAAAAAGGAGGAGAAAAGAATGACCATTGATCAAAATAAAAAAAAGGGCATGGGAACCGGGGCCAAGGTGGCAATCGGATGTGGGAGTGGATGTCTCATTATCATTGTGCTAGTGCTGATTGTTGTTGGAGCCGGCGCATTTTACGTTAAAAAACTCATGACCCAATATGAAACTGAGTTGAAGAGCTATGGTTTTGAAAAA
>CAKZQV010000295.1 GCA_937141895.1 uncultured Verrucomicrobiota bacterium | reverse complement strand
TGACGCCCCGGCTCTACGTTTTCGGTCAAAAAAGGTAGTCGAACGGTGGCCGGCACGGGGGTATGCAGTTCAAATACAAATCCGACCCCGTCCTTTTTCCAATGACTGGAAACGGTTCCTTGGATCGATTGATACGACGCTTTCACATAATCAAACCGGTCGGTGAGGCAGGGCTGAATGTCCAAGGTTTGGAAACCCGGGGACGCAAGCTTGATGCCGGCCAGGGACTCCATCATCCATTCACACACCGCACCGAACGCATAGTGATTAAAGGAATTCATTCCCACATCACCAAAGCCGCCTTCTTTCGTCCAGCTGTTCCATCGTTCCCAGATCGTCGTGGCACCGTTATTCACTTCATAAAGCCAGGAGGGATGCTCTTCATTAAGCAGGAGCTGCACGGCCAGGTCGCCGCACCCAATTTTAGAAAGCGCGGGACACAGATAGGCCGTACCCACAAATCCGGTCGCGAGATAACCCTTCTTTTTTTCAAGATCTTCGACCAAGCACGCACCGGCCGTTTGAATATCTTCCTCCTCCAGCAAATCCATGGCAATGGCCAGTGCACAGGCGGTCTGTGTCGGCACGGCAATCTCACCCTTTTCGAAGAAAGCCCGGTGGAACAGAGTCCGGCTTGTTTTTTCCAAGGATTGGAAATGCACTTTATCTGCCGCCTCCCCCAGGGCCTCGGCCATCTCCACCATCAGCCGCGCATCATAGGCGCGATAGGCCAGCCCGATTAACGGGGTCGGGGTGTCTTCGCCCATATGTAGCCAATCTCCATAGGAAAAGGCGTCCGGCCCATTATGCAGATTGCCCTCGGAACAAATGTGTTCCATATATTTTTTCATGTCCGTCCACCAGGGACGGATACATTCAGGATCACCATACGCCTGCCATAAAACATAGGGACAAATGATGCCGGCATCGGCCCAGGCGGCTCGGGCAAACCCCATGCGGCCCATATAAGGAGCCATATCCGGATACCCGCCATTTTCATGCTGAGCATCGTGTAGATCGACCAACCATTTATCAAAAAACGGCCGGACATCGGCCAGGTAGGTGGCGGAGCGCATAAAAATCTGGGTATCGCCGGTCCAGCCCAGGCGTTCGTCCCGCTGTGGACAGTCGGTCGGAACCTCCAGATAGTTGCCGCGGAATCCCCACTGGATGTTATTGAACAACTGGTTCACCTTGGGATTGGAACATTCAAATTTCATCGTTTCTTTCAGCGCGGACATCCAGACCAGACCGGTTACCGTATCCAGCGATGGCTCTTCGGCAAGCCCGTATACTTCCACATAGCGAAATCCATGAAACGTAAAGCGGGGTTGCCAAACTTCTTCGCCGCCGCCTTTCAGAACATAACGGTCGACAGCCTTTGCGCTGCGCAGGTTTTCCGTATAAACGGTTCCATCGGGATTCAGCATCTCGCCATGCTTTAGAACAATTTCGGTTCCGGTCGGGCCGTGTACCTTCAGGCGCACCACACCTACCATATTCTGCCCTAGATCGAATACATGATGGTCGGGCATAGGCTGTGTAATCTGAACCGCCGGGCACTCTGCAATAGTTTGCACCGGAACGCCCGGATAAGGCTGAATCTCCGCCGGCAGTTGTTCATGCGGATCGAGCGTTTGGACGGGCATCCATTGGGAATCATTAAAACCGGGCTTATCCCAGCCGGGTATTTCCAGCCGCGCATCGTACGTTTCGCCCATCAGAAGATCTGCAGACAGAATCGGGCCCTCTATCGCTCGCCAGGTGTCATCCGTTTGTATGCTCTGCACAGTTCCGTCGGTGTAATGTATCGTAAGTTCTGCACTGAACCAGGCATCATGACCGTAATAGCCTTTATCTCCGAACGGACCAAAATAGCCAGCAAACCACCCCGGCGCCACGATCCCTCCAACTACATTTTCACCTTCAGAGAGGTGATCCGTAATATCATAGGTGTGAAAATAGACGCGCTTGCGATAATCCGTCCATCCGGGCAGCAGATGAGCATCGCCCACCTTACATCCATTCAGCCTTAATTCGCAGACCCCTAGAGCTGTTACCCGGACGACTGCCTGCGCAATGGGCTTTTCCAGCCGAAAACTTTTTCGAACCTGTGGAACGACCGGATTCCATCCGTACCGAATCCAGTCCGCACCCCAAGATTGTTGATTTGATCCTACCATGAACATCCCTATCTATTCGGATACGATATGCACCCAGCTGCTGTAAACAGAATCATCTATCGCAATTCACGCGACCTTGTCACGAAGAAAAACCCCAAAAGTTATGGCATTCCGGTTGCGAAACCCCACAAAACGTACGGTGGAAGAAGGTAACATACGTCGGCTCATAATTTCGCGAATAAAATAGGTTGAATACATGAAATTTTACTGTAAATGTTTCATATCAGCGAAAGGTTTAAGAATATGGCTCCCCCAAAGACGAAGAAGAAAAGGCGAAGAACCCACAACCGCGTAACCCTCGAGGACATTGCCCAGCGCTGCGAGGTAAGCAAGGCTACCGTATCGCGCGTGCTCAATGATCATCTGAATGAATTTCCGGTTTCCGAGGAGATGATCAATCGCGTCAAAACCGCAGCGGCAGAACTGGGCTACCGCCCCAATCGTCTGGCCCGGGCCATTCGAAACCAGCGCACAAATCTGATCGGCCTTTCCTTTATTCATATTGACCATCAGCATATGACGGCCGACCAAATCGCATACGAAAATCAGGTGATGGGACTCTTTGCCAACAGCATTATTTCGCATCCCGGTTTTTCCAGCTACGATCTCGTCATTCACGACCGAATCGAATCGGCAGCATCTCCGTTGCTGGAGGGCGATTTCAAATCGGATCTGCTGGAAGGCATGATCTATCTGACCCCCTCCGACCATCATCGGGAATTTCTAGATTTTGCCTCTAAAGATTTTCCCATTGTGCTGCTCGGACAGATTGAAGGCGCCGAGAGCAAAGTACCCTGCATCGACATCAACAACCGTAAAATGGCGCAGAAGGCCGTCCTTCACCTCATCGAAAATGGGCGAAAAAATATTCTGATGCTGATTCCCGAAAAGCTACAGCATATCAACTGTATACAGGATCGAATTAAAGGGTATTCCGATGCCCTTGATCACGCATCCATTCCGCGCTCCGACCATTTAATAAAGACCGTTCGGAGCCTGAAAGAACAGGTGGATGAGCTTTTTTCAAACCTAGACAACATCGACGAAATTGATGCCATTTTCTGCCCGACCGACGATCTCGCGGCCCTCTGTATACCCGCAGCAAAAGCACTGGGAAAAAAAGTGCCGGATGATATCGCGATCATCGGTTTCGATGATTTGCCGATCGCAAACCATACCAGTCCACCTCTATCCACCGTACGTCGACCCACCGACAAACAGGCCCACGCCGCCATCGACCTTCTCCTGAAGATTCTTAAAAAAGAGATACCCTACGAACCCGGATTCCACGAAATCGATACCAACATCATCGTCCGCGGCTCCACCGTATCAACCTGACATGTATTGACGCCGAGCCACTCTCGTTATTGAACGTGATGCAGTGGCAAGGGCGCGAAAAATAGTAGGGAACTCCCCTACAACCGAAAACTGGCTAACGTCAAAGCTCCCGATTAAATTCGCGTAACTAAACTGAAGACAGGAGATTCGGTTATGTCTGAAGAAGCGATAATTGAAGTCGAATTTGAACATCGTGACGTGGAAATATTGGAACAACAGGCCTCACAAATTCATTTATCGGCTGAGGAATTTTGCGGTCTGATTGTTTACCGGAAGCTGACGAACGCCTGATTCAAGAAACCGCACATAATAAAACGCTATACGCGGATCAATTGGGCATTAAAAATGCCAGATCAGGGACATGAAAATCTGGTGTTTGGTGGAGTCGGAATAGGTGGTGCGGTCGGGGAGCAATGCTTCCATGACGTCGTTGCCCTGTTCGAAGATGTAGGCAATATCGAGAATGGCACGGCCAGGCTCCTTGCCAAGTGAAAGACCGGAGCCCAGACTGAATCCCCAGTATTGATCAGGACTTCCAATGGATGGACGTTCTTCCCAAAACAGGCCGCCGCGAACGGGCAGCTCGGTCCAAGAGAGCATCCAGAGATATTCACCCCCGACCCGGACGGACCAGCAGTCGTCGAGTTTTGATGATTCGTGCGGTTCGCTGTTGAGCGGATTAATCGCGGTTTCGCCTTCGGCTTTATAGCTGTACATCGACCAGCGAGTCTGACTGACATCCATTGACGTATAGAGCCGGTCCGTCCAACGCCACAAAGCCCCGGCCGACCAATAGAGCGGGAAGGAATAGGTTACTTCACTCGATTCCTTTGACTCGAAGGTATCGGTGGCCACGGCAACCCCGTTACTATTGAAGGTGGTGACCTCATGCTGGACATGTTTGGTCTGGGTGCCCTTTCCAGACCATGGAAGATCCAACGCGACCCCGAGGGTCAGGCGATCGGATGCCACCCAGAGGGCTCCAAGGGTGGGGTTGATTCCGAAGAAATCTTCTGTCCGATTATATTCATAGTAGTTCCCTTCCACCGTATAGGGATCTTCGCGGGTAGAGTGGCTGTCCTCGCTGAACTGCTGGATTTCGGTTTGGGCAATCGGCTCAATCACCGGCGCATCGGCGTCGCCCGAAATCATCGTTCCAGACCAACGAATGTGCGCCGTGGACTTCCGGGTATCGACGATGGTGGCCATGCTGTCCGACGTCCCTGTGTAGTGGGCATGCAACTTGGACATTACAGGATTTCCCCTACTCTCACCATCGGTGTAGAAATTGATGGCCGCCCCCATGGAAAGTGTAGGAGTCAATTCCACAGCAAATGCGGGAGAGATTGCATCAATGGTTCCGGACTGATGAAAATCAAGCGTACTCAGTAAGGATGAGTTTAAAGCCTGACTGACCTGACTTTGTGTCTCGGTGACCACATCGGAAATAATGGTGATATCAACAAAAGCACCATCATGCACATTCGTCTGCGTTTCAGTGAATATATTGTTCACCGTCGTATTGAGGTCGCCCGTATTCGCTCCGGAAAATTGTGCCGTAAACACATAGGTATAATCGTAGGCCTCCTGGTAACTCACGGAGAT
>CAKZQV010000294.1 GCA_937141895.1 uncultured Verrucomicrobiota bacterium | reverse complement strand
TTCAGGCACTAAAATCCGTTGGATTCTGGAGCATGTGGATGGTGCGCGTGCTCAAGCCGAGCGCGGGGAACTGGCCTTCGGAACCATCGACTCCTGGCTGATCTGGAAACTGACGCAAGGGGAAAGCCACATCACCGATGTATCCAACGCCTCACGCACCCTGCTCTTCAATATTTATACGCTGGAATGGGATTCCGAATTACTGGAGTTGCTGGATATTCCGATTTCCATGATGCCCGAGGTCCGATCGTCCAGCGAACCGTATGGTAGAGTGAACAAATTTCTATGCGAATGCGGCTGTACCATTGCCGGCATTGCCGGCGATCAGCATGCCGCATTATTCGGCCAATCCTGCTTCGAAGAAGGATCCTCCAAAAATACGTATGGCACCGGTTGCTTTCTATTGATGAATACCGGATCAAAACCGGTGCCATCAAAAAACCAACTGCTCACCACCGTGGCCTGGAAACGAAACGAGGAAATTCAATATGCCCTCGAAGGCAGCATCTTCATGGCAGGGGCAACGATCCAATGGTTGCGCGATGAACTCGGCATCATTCAGAAATCGTCCGACATCAGCCGGCTCGCCGCCGAAGTGCCGGATACGGGCGGCATTTATTTTGTCCCCGCCTTTGCAGGGCTTGGCGCACCGCACTGGGATCCTTCGGCGCGCGGCACCATCATCGGCCTAACCCGAGGCACCGGCCGAGCTCATATTGCCCGCGCCGCGCAGGAAGCCATCTGTTTCCAATCATTGGAAGTTTTGCGCGCAATGGAAAAAGATGCCGGAAACCCCATCCCCACATTGCGCGTCGATGGCGGAGCGTCCGTAGATAATCTGCTGCTTCAGATTCAGGCCGACCTCCTGCAGGTTCCGGTGGAACGTCCGGCCATGGTGGAATCCACCGCCTTCGGTGCCGCGGCCCTCGCCGGCCTTGCCGTCGGTTTTTGGAAAACGCTCGACGAAATTTCCAATGTGCGGAAAATTGACCGCGTCTTTGAACCGTCGATCAGTAAAGACGAAGCGGAAAGCCGATTTACAAAATGGCAGCAGGCCGTCGAACGCAGTAAAAACTGGGAAAACTGAAGATGATTATCGGTGTACCGAAAGAAGTGAAATCGGATGAATACCGTATTGCGATGCTTCCGGTGGGAGCGCAGTTGCTGATTCAGGATGGTCATTCCGTTTTGATTGAAAAAGATGCCGGACTCGGCAGCGGATTCTCCAACCAGGATTTTGAAAATGTTGGCGCTGAAATCATTGATTCGGCAGATGATCTTTTCCAACGTTCGAATATGATCGTCAAGGTCAAGGAACCGCAGCCGGAAGAAATTGAACGATTGAACGATGGGCAGATTCTCTTTTGCTATTTTCATTTTGCCAGTTCCCGCGAACTGACCCTCCAATGTCTGGAAAAAAATATTTCGGCGGTGGCCTATGAAACGCTGACGGATGACCGCGGACACCTTCCCCTGCTCACCCCCATGAGTGAAGTGGCGGGAAAGCTGTCGATTCAGGAAGGGGCAAAATGTCTGGAAAAACCGATGATGGGTCGCGGGATTCTGTTGGGTGGTGTGCCGGGTGTTCCACCGGCGAATGTACTCATTTTAGGCGGTGGCGTGGTTGGAACCCATGCGGCTAAAGTAGCGGCGGGGCTGGGCGCGAATGTCACGATCATGGACATCAGTCTGGATCGCCTACGTCACTTGGATGAAATGATGCCGCCAAACGTCACAACCGTTTTCTGCGAGCCGCATGCGATTGAACGCTATGCGATTCTCGCCGATCTCGTGGTCGGTTCGGTTCTGATTCCCGGCGCTCTGGCGCCTAAGCTGATTTCGCACGATCTGGTGGCTAAAATGAAAAAAGGTTCCGTGATTGTGGATGTCTGTATTGATCAGGGCGGATGCTCCGATACGAGCAAACCAACGACCCATGGAAATCCGGTTTATGTCGTGGATGAAGTGGTTCACTATTGCGTAACGAACATGCCCGGCGCGGTGGGTCGCACCAGCAGTTATGCGCTGTGCAATGCCACGCTGGCCTACTGTCGTGAACTGGCGAATCTCGGACTTCAGGGATTTCTAAAGAAAAGTCCCGGCCGCGAAGCCTCATTGAATATGCACGCCGGAATCATCACCTGTCCGGCCGTGGCCGAAGCGTTTCCAATGCTTGGAAATTAGAATCTTTCAGATCCCGCAGGCTTACGGCACTTTTATGTCGATTCAGTGGGCGCGGTCGTTTAGATTTTGCGCCTTATTTTTTAGGAGAGCTATCATGATTAAAGCAAAAGTTGTCGGAGCCGGTGGGTATGGAGGAGTGGGTATTACTGAACTCCTGCTGAAACATCCTGAGGCGGAAATCGGTTGTCTGGTTAGCCTGTCGGATACCGGACGAAAAATGAGCGATGTATTTCCCCATCTGCGCGGTTTCTGTGACGAAGTGATTGTCTCTCCGGATGATCCGAAAACTAAAGAACAGTATGACGTGGTCTTTTTCTCAACGCCGGATGGCGTCGGCATGCAGACGGCCGCTGGCGAACTTGAGCGTGGCGCCAAGGTGATCGACTACAGTGGCGACTTCCGGTTCGGCACCGCCGACCGGTACGCTGAATATGCCAATTTTATCGGCCTGGATCCCGTGCATAAATCCCCCGCGCTGCTGGCCGGCACGGAATATGGTTTGCCGGAACTGCATAATATTAATGAATCCAATACCCTCGTGGGTAATCCCGGTTGTTTTGCGGTGAGCTGCCTTCTGGGTCTGGCTCCGGCCGTGGTCGCTGGCGTAATTGATCCGAAGAGCATTATTGCCGACTGTAAAACCGGCGTTTCCGGTGCGGGTAAAAAGCCGAATGCGGCATTCCACTATCCGAACCGCTACGACAACATGAATGCCTATCGACTGTCGGGTCATCAGCATACGGTGGAAGTGGAGCAGGAACTCAGCCTGTTAAGTGATGAGACCGTACAAATGACCTTTACTTCGCAGGTGGTGCCGCTCTGTCGAGGCATCATGTCGAGCCTCTATGCTTCTCTGGACGGCCAAAAAGCGGATGAAATCATCGAAATCTATCAGGAATATAACAAAAACAATCATTTTGTACGGGTTCAGAATGCTCAAACGCCCGCCAGTATTGCCGATGTTCGGGGCACCAACTATTGCAATCTGACCGTCGATGTAGACGAGAGAAACAACCGGTTGCGGATTATTTCGCACATCGACAATCTAATGAAGGGTCAGGCGGGCAATGCCTTACAGAATATGAACCTCATGTTCGGTCTCGATGCTGGCACGGCACTTGCAGCTCCTGGACAGTATCCTTAAGGAATACTGGAACAGAAATTTAGTATGAATCGTTATATCAGACTGGTCATCGCCATTGGCGCTCTGGTTGCGTATCTCGCCGCTCTGCGGTACGTTGCGCCGCCGGACCAGCCTTATTTTATTCTGGGGATTGGCATCGTGGCCCTGATTTCCTGGTTGCTGGGCTCGATTCAGGGCCTGATTACAACGGTTCTTTTAATTCCGCTGACGAATCTCATTTATCAGCAATTTCCGGTTTCAGCGAGTTATATTCATTTTGCCAGCTCCCCGGCTTATCTGGGCCTGCAAATAATAATGGCTATGGGTATTGGTCATCTCCGGCGCGAGACAAAGGCGCTACGCAAAAAAGATCAGGAACTGGCTGAAACCAACGAACAATTGCAGGGTATACTGGCCAAGGTGCAGGAACTCGGTGGAGTGCATAATATGTGCAGCGGCTGCAAAAAAATTCAGGACGATCAGGGGCTCTGGCAGTCGATCGATCAATATCTGAAAGAGCACACCAAGATGGAATTCAGTCACTGCATCTGTCCGGACTGTGCAGATGTCTTCAAGAGCCGTTTAGGTCAGCCGACCAGTTCGTGACGCATGCTATGCCCAATGTGGCAGGTAATTTCATATGGAATGGTGCTGGCCAGCCGCGCCAGATTTTCCACACAGTTCGGCGCTGAAGGATCGGACGATATCACTTCCACGTCATCCCCCACCTGAACATTCGGAATATCCGTGACGTCTACGGTCATCTGGTCCATCGAAACCCGCCCGCGCACCGGCGCATCCATTCCGTTGATCCGAACAACCGCCTGATTAGATAAATTGCGGAAATAGCCGTCACCATAACCAATCGGAACCACCCCGACCCGGCTGTCGCGGTTATAGGTATGCGTGAGCCCATAGCCACTGCTTCGGCCGGCAGAAATACGTTTTACCGCAATCAGTTTCGCCTTAACCGACATACAGGGCTTGAGCCCCACCGGATTCATAATTTCATCAGAAGGTTTGCATCCATAAACCGCGATACCCGGCCGAACCATATCAAAATGAGTTTCGCCCAGATCCAGCGTCGCGGCTGAATTGGCTGCATGGATCATGATTCCGTTTCCAACCACTGGAAGAATCGCACGAAATCGTTCCAACTGTTGGAATGTTGCCGAGCGGTCATGTTCGTCTGCCGTGGCGAAATGCGTATAAATACCAGTCAGTTCAACTTCGGGCGTTTGCTGAATCTGCTGAATTAATTGGGGGGCCTGCTCCGACGGCACCCCCAGACGCCCCATGCCCGTATCAACCTTCAAATGAACCCGCGCTGTTTTACCGACCCGCTTGGCCGCGGCCTGAATAGAGTCCAACGCCGACGTGGACATCACCGTCTGTGTGATCTCCTGCCATACCAGTTCATCCTGTACGGCAAAGTCATCAAAATAGGCGGAGAGAAAGCAGAGAATAAATCCATGATACCCCTTCTGACGGAGCTCAAGCGCTTCCAACGGCGCCGCCACGGCAAATCCATCGGCACATTCCGCCAGCACGGGATACAACACATCCATGCCGTGTCCGAAACAATCATCCTTCACCACCGGACACAGCTTCACGTTTTCGCCAACCAGACTGCGCAGCACAGCGATATTGTGCCGGACGGCGGATTCAGAAATTGAAGCGGTCAGATAGTTTTTCATAGGCCCCTATATACAAGAAAAGCTTCCAGAGACTGGAAGCTTTCTTTGTAGCCGTTTTTCCAATGATGAACCACTCTCTTCGTTCGTTATTTCCTTCGGAAATTATCTATCGCTCCGCTTTCGGGGAAAGACTAAGCACTCAGCAACTGTGCATTGTGCTCTGTTTCAAACGACTCGATATCTTCTACGAACATCAGCGATTCACCGATGTCGTCCAGACCGAGCAGCAGTTTTTCCTTCACGGCCTGTTCAACATCGAATTTGAAGATATGTTCGCCAAAGGTCACGGACTGCTCTTCGAGATCGACCGTTGCTTCCAGCGGCTCATCGGCGTCAGCCAGTTCAAAGATTTTATCCACATCTGCGCTGGAAAGCTGGACGGTCAGCACACCGTTCTTCGAGCAGTTATTGCGGAAGATATCAGCAAACCCCGGGATATCCCCTTCGAGCGGCGCGATCACGACTTTAAAGCCCTGCTGCGCGACAGCCCAAACGGCGTGCTCCCGGCTGGAACCGCAACCGAAGTTATTCCGGCCCACCAGAATAGATGCGCCCTTGGCTTTCGGTTGGTTCAGAATGAATTCCGCATTGTCGGAACCATCTTCATTATAGCGCCAGTCCGAAAACAGTGCCGGACCGAAGCCGGTACGTTTGATGGACTTGAGGTGCTCTTTCGGAATCAATGCGTCCGTATCGATATTCGCACGGTCAACCGCACAGACTACACCCGTGAATTTTTCAAATTTTTCCATTAGTCGATCTCCCTAATATCAACAAAGTGACCGTTGATTGCAGCCGCTGCGGCCATGGCTGGGCTGACCAGATGTGTACGTCCGCCGCGTCCCTGACGTCCTTCAAAGTTTCGATTGGAGGTGGACGCGCAACGTTCTTTCACGGCCAGCTTGTCCGGGTTCATGGCCAGACACATCGAGCATCCGGCATAACGCCATTCCGCACCAGCTGCGTGGAAGATGCGATCGAGCTTTTCGGCTTCTGCCTGATAACGGACTTTTTCCGAGCCCGGCACCACCAGTACACGAACACCTTCAGCCACTTTCTTGCCTTCCATAACCTTGGCAGCTTCGCGCAGGTCTTCAATACGTCCATTGGTGCAGCTGCCGATGAATACGGCATCGATTTTAATATCGGTCATTTTTTGACCCGGCTCAAGGCCCATGTAATCAAGGGCAGCTCTAACATCTTCAGCAGCATATTCAGAAACGTCATCCAACTGCGGTACTTCCTGGTTCACGCCGGTGACCATACCGGGACTAGTACCCCAGGTGACCTGCGGCTCGATTTTCGTTACGTCGATTTCGAGAACTTTATCGAATTTTGCATCGTCATCCGTAAACAGTGTTTTCCAGTATGCAATCGATTTTTCGAGTTCCTCATCCTTCGGAGCGAATGGACGATCTTCGGCCGTCACGTAATCGATGGTCGTTTGGTCAGGAGCAATCAGGCCGGAACGTGCACCGGCTTCAATCGCCATGTTGCAGACCGTCAGACGACCCTCCATGGAAAGCGATTCAATGGCTTCGCCGCAGAATTCGAATGCACAACCAGTACCGCCGGCCGTACCGATCTTTCCGCAGAGTTCAAGCACGAGATCTTTGGCCGTAACGCCGGTCGGAATTTTTCCTTTGTATTCCACTTTGTACTGTAGCGGTTTTTTCTGACGCAGGGTTTGCGTGGCCAATACGTGTTCCACCTCGGAGGTGCCGATACCGAATGCAATGGCACCGAAAGCACCATGGGTGGCTGTATGCGAATCCCCGCAGACAATGGTGGTGCCCGGCAGTGTGATCCCCTGCTCCGGACCGATAATATGCACCACACCCTGCTTTTCCGATTCCATACCGTAGAAGGTGATTCCATGATCCGCGCAGTTTTTATCTAGCGCATCGACCTGCGCTTTAGCAATCGGGTCCGTAATTTCGTTACGGCTGTCCGTCGGAACGTTGTGGTCGGTCGTCGCAAACGTCAGTTCCGGATGGCGAACTTTACGGCCATGTAGTTTCAGACCTTCGAACGCCTGCGGACTCGTCACTTCGTGGACGAGGTGACGATCGATATAGAGAAGCACTTCGCCGCCGGGAAGTTCCTTGACGACGTGCTTGTCCCAGATTTTTTCAAACAGTGTTTTTCCCATAATTATTACCTTGGTTAAAGCGAACGGGGAATTATAAGTATGCCCCATACCCGTTCAAGCCATTCCTTTTAGTTTCTGGAAGGCGGTGGCAAATAAGAGCTCCCTGTTTGCCAGGCTCAATCGCCGATAATTTGCCGTAGAGCCTGCATATGCTCTTCAAATGCACTCCGGCCTTTTAAAGTTAAACGAAGATCGGTCCGCGGCTTTTTGCCTACAAACCGTTTATCAACGTGTATATAGCCAGCATTTTCCAGTTTTAGCAGATGGGAGCCCAAATTCCCGTCTGTCAGGCCCAATTGCTTTTTCAGAAAAGAAAAATCGATAATGTCATCATCGTGCAACGCAGACAATGCGGCCATGATACGCAGGCGTACCTGTTGATGAATCATTGAATTCAGTTCCATCCGTTATTTCCTGAAATATTTTAAATATACGGCCGCGATCAACAGCGAACCCCCTCCGAAAAATGCCATCCAGGGCCAAAACAGCGGGGTAAAGACATACAACCCCAACAACACAAAGGAAGTCACAGCAACCCCCAAATACAAAAAGAAAAGGTCAGAATAGATTCCTATGACCATAAACACCAGCATGGCCGATATACATCCAAAGGAATAGCACTGCTCCATGGTTTCCGGTTGTACAATAAAGGCCAGCAATCCGATAACCATGAAAAGCACCCACCAAAGAACTGCACCCTTTGGATTAGAGGGGTTGTTTACGGCATGCCGTTTACTCCGTGCGATAATCGTCGTAATCACTCCGCCAAATGGAAATAGCAGCAACGGAACCCAATACGGCTGGGGCTTCAGAAATACCCACATGGGAAAGACGAACCAAATGATCCCCCATAATAATAACTGTTGAAAGGCCTCTTCGCCGGCCACCTTGCGGTCCGTTTTCCGTTTAACCTCTTCAATGATATCAAGTGCTTCCTTTGCTTCATCCCCTGTCAACCTCATCATCACTCCTTGTTATACAGAGCACTCTGCAATACAGAGCTGAAATGATCAACACTTTTATCCGGTATTTTTTGAGGTATTTAGTCGAGATACTCTGTGGAGAAAAGCCCCCATTTCATCACTCGTTTTCGAACGCATAGGTTCGTTATTATTTATTCCAGATTTTAGATGCGGCAGTTAAAAATGTGGGGATAGCCGCTAAAAGGCACAGGAAACGCAAAAATCTACCCCGCTCTACTTTCGTTTTAAATTTGTCGTTGTTAGCTCTAGATCATGGGCCTTTTTTTAGTCGCCGATGCAATAGCCACAAAAGTAGAAAAAACAAAATTTAAGATCGGCATTCAGTTACTGCACTCAAAATTTATTTATTCATTTCCAGAAGGTTCTCTCTCCTTCAATTCTTCAAAAATGGCCGTCATCGTAGGATTGCGACGCGTCAACTTCTTGACGGTTAAATCGTCGGCTTTTTTATTCGCCAGCCGGAGATTATTTTCTGAACTGAGCAACGCGTCCTTCGTCTTCTGGAGGTGCGTGATCGTCTTGTCAATTTCATCGATCGCCGTCTTGAATTTTCTGGAGGCCAGATCGTAGTTCCTCGCAAAGCCGGTCTTGAATGTTTCGAGATCATTCTCGAAATTGGTAACATCGATATTCTGTTCCTTAACGAGCGCAAGCTCTGTTTTATATGCAAGTGAGTTCAGTGCGGCATTCCGCAACAGCGTGATAACGGGGAGAAAAAACTGCGGTCGAACAACATACATTTTCGGGTAGCGATGAAATACATCTACAATGCCCGTGTTGTATAGTTCACTGTCCGCTTCGAGCATAGAAACCAGCACCGCATACTCGCATCCCTTCTCACCGCGATCCTTGTCGAGTTCCTTTAGAAAGTCCTCATTCTTTTTCTTCGTTGCGGTGGTGTCGTTCTCATTCTTCATTTCAAACATGATCGAAACGATCTCGGTGCCGCCCTCGTCCACATCGCGAAAAATATAATCACCTTTGCTGCCGGAGCTGGCGTCGTTGTCCTTTTCAAAATAGGCTCTCGGAAACGCGGTTGCGCGAATACGGTTGAACTCGGTCTCGCAATGCTGTTCCAACGTTTCGCCCACCATCTTGGTCGACAGCCGGGCCTTCATATCCCGAAGACGCTCAATCGCGTCGTCGCGATCTTTAATCTGAGTCTCATACTTGTCTTTGAGCGATTTCTCGGCGAGTTGTTTTTCAAGTTCCACTTGCTTAAGGCCGTTTTTTAGCTCGTCGCGTTCCTTCTCGACGTCACGAAGAGCCTCAGAAACCGCCATTTTTTTCTTATCCTCACTAGCATCCAGTTTTGCCTTAAGCTCTTGAATCTCCTGCGACAGTTTGGCCTCGGATAATTGTAACGCTGTTTTACGATCCTGCTTCGCCTGCTTTAGTTGATTTGCCAAATCATCGCGTTCTTTCTCCACAGCATCCAGCGCCCGAGCCACCGCGAGTTCCTTCGCGACATCACCGGCATCCAACTTAGCCTTCAAGTCCTGAATCTCAGCATCCTTGGCAGTAGTCGCCTTTTGCATTTCGCTACTGACCTGGCTCCTGGCGAGCTCAATCGCATTCTGCTTATCCTTCTCCGCCAGCTTAAGCCGTTCATCCAACTGCTGCTCAAATGCGCTATCGCGAACCTGCTTGAGAATATTCGCGTATCCTGCGTCATCGAGCGCAAACTCTTTCCCGCAGTTCGGGCATCTAATTTTTCCCTGTTCCATATTAATACCTTCTATCTGTGCTTGTCGCTATTGTTGTCTGATGCCCAAAGTTCTCTGTGCGGTTTGGCAATCTCCACAAATTTTTCAACATGCAATAAGAGCTCATTCAATGCAGATGGGTCTTCTTTGTCTGGATGTAGATGATTGCTCCAATCGCAGAAATTATAAATAGCCAAGATTGCATCAAAGTCTACCTCCTTCTCAGGTTTCTCGCGTAACCGACGAATGCGATTTTCAAAACGTGTTTCACTCCATCCTTGCAAACCATCTTTTACGAACTTCTCAACTGCATAGCGCAATAAATGCCCATGCTCTAAGGTGAACGCTTGTGCATCCATTTCTCCGACATCTAACCGCCGCTTCATTTCATCAGGAATTGCTTCTAGGCGATCAAGAATCGTCAATTTTTTATTTTCGCGATAAATAAAACTACCACCAAATGACTTTTTGTTTCGCAAAACACCGAATATCGCACCACCGAGATCTTTCGAAAGGTATTTGTAGAAAAGCGGATGGTGCGTCAGAACGAATGTCTGCGCCTCTTTACATTTACTCTTAATGAGATCAACGAGCCTTTTTAAGTTGCGGCTGTCGAGACTGGTGATGGGATCATCAAAAACGACGATTTTGTTTTTTAACTCACTCTCAGGTAATGTTGCAAAAAAGAAACAGAGAGAGATTACCTGGCGCTCACCTTCCGACAAACCGTCGTCAAAATCACGCCTCTTGCCAACTTCGTCCACAATCTCAAAATCGAACGGATATTCATTCGTTTGACGATTCGTCTCCATAGGAACCAGCTTAAACTTAAAATGAAAATGGTCATTAACGAACCCCTGAATCCTGTCCACAACTTTGGCAGGAATCTCCTTACAATATTCGTCGTACGCCAACTTCGCAGTATCTTTTTCCTTAACAAACTGTTTAAGCTTTTCCTTCTCCTCTACAATTTCTTTCTGCCTCTTGGCCCAGTCTGGATCCAAACAATTGAGTTCGAACTCGATTTTCTGCAAGCTCAATGTCTCTTTTTCAATCTTAAGATCAATTTCATCTTGAGAACTACGTTCGGTTTTGAAGTGAATGATTTTCCACCGGCTCACTCGAACATAAGCATTGAGAATTCGGACGGCCTTTTCGATAGATGACACAACTTGCTGAATTTCAAAATAACTATGCTCACTAAATGAAGCTGGCTCATCTTTTTGTATAGCCTCCAGAGATTTCTTTAGCTCGGATAGATTTACAGAGGGTAAACTCAATATTTCGTTTAGTTTTTTATCGGTTTCTGCGCTAAGCGTTTCCAATCCGTATTTCTCAGAAATCATCCGATATTCGGATATTTTAGAGTGAAGAACTTTCCGCAGAGATTCTTCCGCTTTATCGATTCTATTTATCTCAGATAAAAGATCCGCAATCTCAGTATTACGACGAGATTTTTGCTCCTTATAGGTTGCGTCGAATATGCTCTGATATTCCTTAATTAACTCTTTCGCCTGTTCTCCGTATTCTTGTTCGCAAAAGGGGCAAGTACTGCCAGTGCTGGACAACCTGATTCCTTCTTCGTAAAAAGACCGACTTGCGTTTACCTTCGTTACAACTTCCTGTCGGGCAGCAGTGTGTGCCGACTGTAGAACATCATTAAACACTGCTTTGTAGCGCTCGATATCAGATAAAACAATGCCACTTGAAATTAAAGTTGGCAGGTTAATGCCCGCAATTTCAGATACTTGCTGTTGGTTTCGTTCTAAATTTTGTATCTCTTTCTTCTTGTCTCGCTGCACACCAAGCAACTTGTCTTTCTTCTCCGCCTTTTTATCAGCATCTAAAGCCTGCATTTCTTCGAAAACAGATTTTTCACAGTCTGTAAGATCAGGGTCTGATACGCGCGGATTATTCTTTTGTTTCTGCCATGCTTCCTTGGATTCGCGCATAGCTGTTCTCAGCTGATCATATTTTTTATCTACAGATAATATTAACTCCCCTGCATTCTGCTTATGACCTCCAGATTTACCATCCCGTGTTCCATGTGTGTGAACATTCTTTGATACGAAATCCGAATCGAAAAATATAAAATCTTTTTTTGAAAATTCTTTGCTCCATTCAGCAGATCTAAAGACCACATCCTCTTCATCTTTCAACGACAGCTTTATGCATTGGGGGCGGGTCTTCTTAAACTCACGAGTACATGACAAGCTTTTTAAAATATCTACGATAGAGCTTTTTCCGCTTCCGTTCTCTCCAAAAATGACGTTGAAATTAGCGTCAAAGTTCACTGGAAGGATTTTACGTTCTTTATCCTTTATCTTTTCGTATTGCGCAAATTGATCCCATTTATAATTACTGTAGGACTTATAGCCTTTGATATGATCTATTCGTTGTAGTCGTGGCATTCAGATTCTCCTAAATATTATCCACTGGGACAGGCGGGACGCCTATCCTACTTTTTCTTGTGCCTTTTCGTGGCGATTCCATTCCGTGTCTTCAGTTGTATTCCGGGGTTTAAAATTGGCATGCATCCATGAATGAATCCCCGCAAACCCTTACAAAACATCAAAACTTTAGCGATTATCTAAAATCGAAACAAAGTAATTCAAACGAAACGAGCCGCCCCAAAGTTTCGGGACGGCTCTTGATCTTAGTTGGAGGGACGACGTCCTCGTCGTCCACCCCGAAGTATGGAAGTTCTTGGCAAATGCGGACAACGAGGACGTTGTCCCTCCGGAATTCAGCGGCCTACAGTGCAGCGAGTGCGGAATTAAACGTTTCGCTTGGGCGCATGGCCGCACTGGCAAGGTCGGCATCCGGGCGGTAGTAACCGCCGATGTCCATGGCAGCACCCTGACAGGCGATCAGTTCTTCAACGATTTGATCCTCTTCGTCAGAAAGGGTTTCGGCCAATGTCGCGAAACGGGCTTTCAGGTCGGCATCCTTATCCTGTGCGGCCAGGGCTTCCGCCCAGTAGAGTGCGAGGTAGAAATGACTGCCCCGGTTATCCAGCTCGTGCACGTTGCGCGACGGGGATTTGTTTTCTTCGAGGAAATTGGCATTGGCCTGATCCAGCGTATCGGCCAGCACCTGTGCCTTGTCGTTATTGAAAACGGAGGCCAGATGCTCAAGCGAAACGCCGAGCGCCAGGAATTCGCCGAGCGAATCCCAGCGCAGGTGGTTTTCAGCCAAAAACTGCTGCACGTGTTTCGGGGCGGAACCACCGGCTCCGGTCTCGAACAGGCCGCCGCCGTTCATCAGCGGAACGATGGAAAGCATTTTTGCGCTGGTGCCCAGTTCCAGAATCGGGAACAGGTCGGTGAGGTAATCGCGCAGCACATTTCCGGTGACGGAAATGGTGTCCTCGCCGGCTTTCGCCCGCTCCAGCGTCAGGCGCGTCGCTTCAACCGGAGGGAGAATCTGGATATCCAGTCCAGCGGTGTCGTGATCTTTCAAGTAGAGATTCACCTTTTCAATCAACTGCGCATCGTGGGCACGGTTTTCGTCAAGCCAGAAAATGGCCGGTGTTCCGGTAGCCCGCGCGCGGGTCACGGCCAGTTTAACCCAGTCCTGAATCGGCGCGTCTTTCACCTGACAGGCGCGCCAGATATCGCCCTGCTCCACTTCGTGTGAAATCAGCACGTTGCCATCGGCATCAACGATGCGGACGGTTCCAGCCGTTGGAACTTCGAAGGTTTTATCGTGCGAGCCGTACTCTTCGGCTTTCTGCGCCATGAGGCCCACGTTCGGGACGGTGCCCATGGTGGCCGGATCAAATGCGCCGTGCTTTTTGCAGAAGTCCACGGTCTCCGCATAAACGCCCGCGTAGCAGCGGTCCGGAATAATAAAGTTGGTGTCCTGCTGTTTACCCTCTTTGTTCCACATCTGACCGGAAGAACGAATGGCGGCCGGCATGGAGGCATCGATAATAACATCGGACGGTACATGCAGGTTGGTAATGCCTTTGTCGGAATCGACCATAGCCAGATCCGGAGCCGCGTTGTACCACGCCGCAATATGGTTTTCGATGGCCTCTTGTTTTTCTTCTGGCAGCGATTTGATTTTAGCGTAGAGGTCGCCAATACCATTGCTCGGGTCAAAACCGACTGCGGCCAGATCTTCGGCATAGCGTTCGAG
>CAKZQV010000293.1 GCA_937141895.1 uncultured Verrucomicrobiota bacterium | reverse complement strand
CGGCATGTAACCGAATTCTTTCCAGACCCCGGAACTCCCATCGGTTTAAAAAGCTCCGAACATTACGCTGCCGAATGAGGTAATCGGAGAGGCTTCACGGAGATCGTCGACCGCAGCACGTACGTCCTCAACCAGAAGGGAGGCCTCGTCATAGAGTTTCGCATCCCGAACGAGTCTGCCCAGCGTACCCTCGCCGGAATTAATGCTTTCCGCAATTTCCCGTGCAGCAGCCAGGGTCGCGTCCACATTGGCATAGAGCTCCACGTCTTCAGCCATCAGTTTGCCCAGCGTACCTTCGCCAGCGGCCATACGATCAGAAAGGGTTTTCAGGTTGGCCATGAGTTCCGCAGCATCTTTGTAGACCTTATCATCGGTCAACAGTTTCCCCACCGTTCCCTCGCCATTGACCGCTCGGCCCATGATCAACTTTAGGTCTTCGCTGATTGCGGAAAGATTGTCATACATGGCCTCGTCTTTCATCAGTTTACCCAGAGAGCCCTCGCCGCGTTCCATGGATCCGATTAAGCCCTGCAGACTGTTAATCGCCTCGCCCAGCTCCACCATCATTTCAACGGGTTTGTTCCCGAGTACGGTCACATTTTCGCCGAGTCGCGGAGCCGTCTCAGGACCTTCATAAATTTTAAGGATCTTTCCGCCCAGCATCGAAGCATCCACCACATCCACCTGGTACCCATGGCGGAGGGCCAACGGCACATCCAGACTCACGAATACGTGAACCCGACTGTTTTCCAAGTTCGTTTGTTGCACCCGGCCTACATTCATCCCGCGCAGATACACCGCATCGCCCTCTCGAAGTCCTCCCACTTGAGTGAAGACAAATTCATAGGTATGGCTTTCCTGCCACAGCTTTTCGCGGCTGAGCACAATGGTAAAAACGCTGAGTGCAATAAGGACCACGAAAATAAAAAGCCCCACCAGAATCTCAACACTGACTTCGCGGTTAAATTTATTCATGGCCGAATTCTTCCCATTTGCCCTTTTTTGTAATGTATTGTGACGCAAGAAAACTCTGTACAGTTTCATCTTTCGACCGAATGAAATCGGCCGGCGCGGCGTTTTCCACAATCTTGCCGTGGTGCAGCATCATGATACGTGAGCCAATCGCCAGCGCACTGTGCAGATCGTGTGTTACCACCACACTGGTTATACCGAGCTTTTTGCGCATATCCACGATTAAATCATCAATTCGCCGCGACGTTACCGGGTCGAGGCCGGAGGTCGGCTCATCATAGAGGACAATTTTCGGATTCATGATAATGGCCCGCGCCAGCCCGGCACGTTTCTGCATGCCGCCGGAAATGTCCGACGGAAACTTATCGCCAGCATCGCCCAGACTGAGTAGCTTCAGCTTTTCATCCACGCGCTTAAGAATCTCCTCATCGGCCAGCTTCGTATGCTCGCGCAACGGCAAGGCCACATTATCGCGCACACTCATCCATTGCAGCAGTGCCGCACTCTGAAACAGCACGCCAAACTTTTCGCGAACCGTCCGCAACGCCCCTCGGCTCAAATGAGTAATTTCCTCGCCGTCGATGGAAATCGTCCCCGAATCCGGCTGCATGAGCCGGATCATATGCTTGAGGGTTACGCTTTTCCCGGCCCCGGAAAGACCGACAATGACAAAGGTCTCCCCCTCGTCGACCTCAAAGCTAACTTCATCGAGAACGGGTTTATCCCCAAAATATTTAGTGACCTGATCGAAGCGGATCATATGTAAAACAACCTCGTCACCATGTACCCGATCACCAGGATCACCAAAAATGAAACAATCACCGACTTACGCGTGGCCTTGCCGACACCCACGGCGCCTTCTGTCGTCATGAAGCCTTGGTGACACGCCACGGTGGTAATGATGATTCCAAACAGAAATGCTTTAAAAAGCCCGACATAAAGATCTTTGATGGTGGCAAACTGTGTAGCGTTATCCATGTAGGTCGTCACAGAAACCCCCAATTGGGTGGCCCCCACCACAGCCCCTCCCGTAATGCCCAGTATATTGGTATAGACCGTCAGGATCGGCATCATCACACACAGCGCAACAAGACGCGGCATCACCAGAAAACGGTTGGGATTGATGCTCATCACGTCAAGCGCCGCGATTTCCTCCGAAACCGTCATCGTGCCCAGCTGAGCCGCGATGGCCGACCCGACACTGGCCGCAATAATCAGGCCCGTCATGAACGGCCCCATTTCACGAATCATGGAAACCGCCACGGCCGAACCAATCCATTCCTCCTGCCCCCAGCGCTTGAGTTCCAGCCCCGTCTGCAGAGCGAGGATCATGCCGGTAAAGAGGGCGACTACCGTAATCACGGCCAAACTTTTTATTCCGGTGATAAAAAGCTGAGTAACTGTTTCCTGCCGACTGCGTTTGCCGAAAGCAAAGCGAATAAACCAGGTGGCTTCCAAAAGCATAAATACAGCGTGACCCGTATTGTGCAGAAGCTGCAGCGCCAAAGCGCCCAGCCGCTGGGCGGAGCGCACCGGGTAGCGCATATAATCTATGACAAAATTAGAAATGGTATTTTACTCCTCATCTTCGCCGAACCACATAAACAGAATGCGATACCGACGTTGATCGTTCTCTTTTTT
>CAKZQV010000292.1 GCA_937141895.1 uncultured Verrucomicrobiota bacterium | reverse complement strand
GCGTAATTATTTCGGGTGACCGCATTTGCGCGGCGGGCTGTCTCTTTCCCCTCTCCCAAAAGGAGGAACTGAGTAAAACGCTGGGCACCCGCCACCGGGCAGCGATTGGGATCACGGAAGAAACCGATGTGATTGTGGTGGTGGTTTCAGAAGAAACAGGAGCGATTTCTTTTGCGTATAATGGTCGTCTGCGCCGTGGCCTGGGTCAGGAACGTTTACGCCGGGTCCTCACATCCATGCTGCGCCGTGAACGTACGGGCCTCTCCCGTTTCCGAGATAAGATCGAGACCGGGGAGGCCGACCTTTCAGATACGGTCCTGATGCCGTTCGAGGAGAAAAACGATGAGTAAGTTTTCCAATGCCTGGAAACAGTTATGGAAAGATCGTTTCCTTGTTCTGCTCTGTCTCATCCTCGCCTTCCTTGGCTGGCAGGGTATTCGTAAAACCATCGGGTTTGAAATTTCAGTATCCAATATTTCAGTCGAGGTGGAACCGCCTGCGGGCTGGGCAGTCTGGGAAAAATCGATGCAGCGGGTAAATATTGTTTTCCGCGGATCGAGGGAGGATATCCGCTATCTGAACAGTGATCAGCTTCACGTCACTGTTCCCCTTCAGGATCCGGTTCGGGGCGAGGAAATGACCATTAAGCTATCAGAAACCTTCCTGCAAAATCCCACAGGAGCCAAAGTGGTCAGCTTCAGTCCAGATGAAATTGTGATCCGGCTCGACCAGGAAGGCGAAAAACTCCTTCCAGTGAAAGCTCTGGTTAAAGGTAACCTGCCGGAGGGCCTGGAAGTGGAACGGATTATCTGCTCCCCCGCTGCGGTTCGTGTGTTCGGTGCTCAGCAAACGCTGGATGCCATGGAGAACATTCAGACCGAAGAGGTTGATCTTAAAAATCGCCAGAGCAGCTTCAAGGAAAGTGTGCCGATTGCTCAAGCAAATGGACGTATGTCGGTTAAGCCTGATTGGGTATCGGTTGAAGTTGTGCTTGAAGAGCGCAACCGTGAGGCGGTGTATGAAAAAATTCCGGTGCGTATTATGTGCGCATCGGGCGACAGCCGAAAATTTAAGGTCTTCCCGGAAATCGTGAATGTGAAGGTTCAGGGTCAAAAGGATCAGATTGAATCCATTCGTTCGACCGACATTTTTGCCTATGTCAGCTGTGATGAACTCACGGAGAATGCTTCGTATGAACTTCCGGTTTTGATTAATCTTCCAGTGAATGTTCAAAGCAGTAAGGCTGAACCAGCAACGGTTCAGGTTGATATCAGCGGCGCTAAATAGGAAAATATCATGAATTTCACCCGAACTATTTTAATTCTATCTGCAGGTTTACTGACGCTGAGTGCTCGCGCACAGGAAACCGAAACCAATGCCACTCAAACCAGCAGTTTGATTGTGAATGAGCGCACGGATGAAGAGCGAATCCAATTTTTACTGGACGTGGCCCAGGTTTATTTTGATGAAGAGGATTTTGAATCCTCAATGGGCGCCTATGAACGGATACTCGAAATCGATCCAGCTCACCTGCAAGCCCGGTATGTTGTTGCCCATGTGTACATCAGCGCAAAAGCCTATGCCAAAGCTGAAACTTTGTTGCTTCAGCTTATCGAAGACAATCCTGAGGATTTTAAACTGATGAACAACCTCGCCTGGCTCTATGCAACGGCAGAGGATCCAAAGTTTCGCAATGGTAAAAAATCCGTTCGGTATGCACAGATGGCCCTGGTCGAGGCGCCGAATGATCACCATGTCTGGAGTACGCTTTCAGAGGCACATTACATTAACGGTGAGTATGAAAAAGCCTATGAGGCCATAACGATCATGGCACAAAATGCACAAAAATATGGCCAAGGCCTAACCCCAGAACAGGTCGATGCGTATAATGAGCAGATTCGTAAATGCAAACGCGCCTGGGATACCCAGAAAATGCTCGAAGGGAATGAATAAGCCTTAGTACATAAAAATACCAAGCATCAGGATCAGGATCCCCACTGCGGTTTTTACAATGGCTGTAATTTTGAACAACTGCTCATTATTGACGAAGGGCTGATAGAACTTCCGGAAATACCACGGCGACATCAGGATAATGATCCCATAAATAACGCCAAG
>CAKZQV010000291.1 GCA_937141895.1 uncultured Verrucomicrobiota bacterium | reverse complement strand
CCGTTTTTACGTTCACCTACACCGAGTTGGATAAATTGGCTGATGCCGATTTTTGCGCCGATCTGGGCGAGTTTTCGATCTTGCGTCAGGCGGCTGCGCAGCTTGGACAGGTCGCCTTCGCGTGCATCGGGATTGTTTTCAAAAAGATATTCGGCGGCCATGAGGCTGAGCACGGCATCGCCCAGATATTCGAGCCGCTGGTTGTCATCCTCGATCTCGGTATTTTCATAGCGGTACGATGGATGGGTAAGCGCAAGTTCAAGCACGGCTTTCTTTTTAAATCGATAGCCGATGGCTTGTTCCAGTGCTTTGTAGGGTGAACTAATCAAAATGGTGCCGCGGTTCCGATTTTGGTGTTGATGGCCGCTTCAGCGATTGAACGTCCATCGATCAGTTTGGGTTGCAGGCGTGGGCGCCAGTGCCGGCGACGGCTCCTGATCAGCAGTTTATGGCCGGGGATGAACTCGAACAGGGAGAGCAGTTTGGCCAAGGGGTAAAAAATTCCGCCGAGCGAGAACAGGGATCGGCAGTTTTTAATTTCCTCGGCGGTAGGCTTTTCTGGAACCAGCCAGCATGGGGAATGCATGATCGATTTCTGGATGACTTCTCCAATGGTTGATGCGGTTTCGAGGAGGCCGTTGGAATAGACGATGGTTTCCGGAACATCGAATCCGTCTTTGAGTTTGTCGAACAGCTCCGTAGCCGAATAGCCTTTGCGTTTAGCTTCTCGAATCATCGGTGAAACACCGAGAGCACTCTTCAGCAGATTGACCAGGCTGGCCGGCGCTCGTTTGGTTTCGCTGATAACGACCCATCCGTCGTTGCGGAGAACGCGGTGGCATTCCTTAATAAATTCATAGTCGGCTTCGATAAATTTCAGGGCATCTACAATGACGAGCCGGTCGAAGGAGTTATCCTCATAGGGCAGTTTGCCTTCGAGGATGAAGCCGACGTTTTCGCTCAGATAGTGTTTTAAGGAATCCGAAGCTGTGCGGGTGGGAACCGCTGTTTTCCAGCTTCCGCCCAGAGAGCGCAATTTCATGCTGATCGATCCGTCGCCTTCACTGATTTCCAGACATTGGAAAGAGGATAAATTGCCGAGCGACTTCATGAGTCGGTTGCACTTGTGGGTGCGGCGGACGGAACGGCTCAGGAGTTTTTCCTGCCAGTTTCGGATTTCTGTATCCAGATTGGTATCGGTCATAGGAACGGGAATATAAAAATGCAGGAGGTTCTGTTAAAGACTATTCACACCTGAAATGCCGCTTGATTTTGCTTCGGTCACCTTTACAGGCCAAATGGTGTTCTGCTGTTCTTCCGAACATTGGAATTCGGTGGGGATATAATGCGGGGTGTAGCCGGTGCCGATTCCGTCTTTTACACGTTCCACGAGCACGTCGACTTCCAATCCCTGGAACTGGCGGTGATAGTTGATGGCCATGGTTTCGCCGAGATCGCGCAGTTTTTCGCTACGTTTCATGGCTACGGCGCCGTTTACCTGATGACCCATTTTGGCGGCCATGGTTTTTGGGCGCGGGGAATAGGTGAAGACGTGCATCTGGGGAAAGCCGACTTTTTCACAGAAATCGTAGCATTCGTCAAAATAGGTGTCGGTTTCGCCAGGGAAGCCGACAATAATATCGGTGGTGAAGGCGGGATTATCCAGCGCGGCGCGGGCGCGGACGACGGCATCATAGTATTCGTCGGCGGTGTACCCTCGGCGCATGGCGTGTAGTACCGCATCGGAACCGGACTGCAGGGAAAGGTGCAAATGCGGCATGATATTTTTATTGGAGGACCAGGCCTCGAGCAGCTCGTCGGTGAGCTCGCCGGGGTGGAGACTGGAAAGGCGGATTCTTCCAATGTTTGGAACGTTGACCAGATTTCGCAGCATTTCGGCGAGCGAGGACCCGCGTCCCCGGCCATAGAGGCCGACGCTGACGCCGGTGACGACGATCTCGCGGTAGCCGGCTTCGGTGAGCGCCGTGGCTTCTCTGACCGCATCGTCAATCGCTTTGTCGCGCGGTTCTTTGCGAAGTTGAGGAATGATGCAGAAGGAACAGCCAATATCACAGCCGTCCTGCACCTTTAAGAACGCGCGGGTGTGGTCGCCAAAGCGGGAAATAGTGAAGGTGTCGGTTTTGAGCCCTTTGATATTGTGTTGCTCTGGCATGGCCATTGCGCTGAGCTGTTCGTCGAGTCGCTGGACCCAATCGGCTCCGGCGGGAACCCGAAATACGGGATCCTGACCGACATCGGTCAGTTCGGTAGTTGCGGCGCAACCGGTCACGAATACGTGGGCCAGGGGATTGTTGCGCTGCATTTTGCGAATGGTCTGGCGCGATTTCTGGGCTGCGGCTGCGGTTACGCCGCAGGTGTGTACGACGATAACGTCGGCATCGTCGGATTGCTCCGTTTTTTCCAGACCATAGCGTTCCAGCAGTTGTTCGATCTGCTGTGCATCGTATTGGTTGACTTTGCAACCCAGTACGTTGACGAGATACGTTTGTAAAGTGTTCGTGCTCATGATTAAAGGACCTTGCTTCAAAAGGGTTGAATCTCTTACGTGTTCCCATGATAGGAGGCAAGCTGAATCAGCGGGAGTTTATTGAATTTCAATCTCAATAAGCGGTTTTCCATATTCATCATTCCATACGTTGGAAACATGAGTTATTTTTTAAAACATTGATAAGGCTATTGTATTGGTCAGGTATTTGGGGGCGACTGATTCATGCTTTAGAGGGGAGAAGAGGATGTTAGACAAAAAGGCCATAATTCTGGCGGTTATGCTGGGTATTCTATTGGGCACCGGGGCATTTACCATGAAATATGCCGAGGGGTTGTCTTATTTGAGCTCGGACCCCAAAGCCTGCGTGAACTGCCACATCATGACCCCGCAGTATGATTCGTGGGTTAAATCCAGCCACCATGCCGTTGCCGGTTGCGTGGATTGCCATCTTCCACATGATTTTGTCGGCAAGTATATTGCGAAGGCTGAAAATGGCTGGCATCACTCCAAAGCCTTCACGACGCAGGATTTTCACGAGCCCATTATGATCAAGGGCAAGAACCATCGGATTCTTCAGCATAACTGCGTGGAGTGTCACGAAGACATGGTTCATGAGATGTTTAGGCGGGATGTTACAGATCCGGATGCGGTGAGTTGTATTCATTGTCACGCATCGGTTGGTCATGGGGATTTGCCTACCAGTAGTGGCGGGGCAGATCGAGGCGTAAAACGGGAAAGGGATAGCCATGAGTAAGTTAATGAAAAAACAGGGAAGTGCCGGGATTTTTATCGGGCTCATTGTGGTTGTGGCTATTGCCACCGCATTGATTGTCGCGTTGCTGGCCAATATTGCCGAGCGCAAAGCGGAGGGCAAAAGTCAGTATGTACGCATCGTCGAGGTGACCGAGGATACAACGGATCCGGCGGAATGGGGCAAAAACTGGCCCAAACAGTACGACAGCTACAAGCGCACGGCTCTGGCTACCAAAACAACTTTTGGCGGACACGGTGGCAGTGAAGCACTGCCGGAACAGAAGATTGAGCGTCCGGAGTATCACTGGCTCAAACGCATGTTTAAAGGGTACGCTTTCTCGATAGATTACCGCGATCGTCGCGGCCATGCCTACATGCTATCCGATCAGGAAGAGACCAAGCGCCATAATGTAAAGCAGTCCGGTTCCTGCATCCATTGTCATGCGTCTATCATGCCCGTTTATCGCGAACTCGGTGACGGGGATGCCATGGCCGGAATGAAAAAGACCCATGCCATGTCCTATCAGGAGGTGAATAAGATGGCGCATGACATGGGACATGGTCATCCAGTGTCCTGTGTAGATTGTCATGATCCCGATTCCATGGCGATTCGCGTTACGCGTCCAGGCTTCATCGAAGGCATCCAGCGCTTGGCGGAATCCGATGCTCCGGTTCCGGCCATTCCATCCATCGACATCTGGCGCCAAGGCGACAAAAAGACGCCGTATGATCCGAACGAAGATTCCACCCGGAATGAAATGCGCTCGTTTGTATGCGGACAGTGTCACGTGGAATATTATTGTTCTTCCGATTTCCCGCTGACCTTCCCGTGGGGTAATGGTCTGAAGATGGACGATCTGGAAAAGTTCTGGGACGAAACCAAACTGACCAGCGGGGATCGTTTTTATGACTATAAGCACAAAGAAACCGGTGCTCCAATTCTTAAGGCACAGCATCCGGAATTCGAACTTTGGTCTCAAGGTGTTCATGCGAAGAGCGGCGTTTCCTGCTCTGACTGCCATATGCCTTATCAGCGTGATGGTGCGTCGAAAGTGTCCGATCACTGGGTGCGCAGTCCGTTGCTGAATGTAAACCGCGCCTGTCAGACCTGCCACCGCAAGTCGGAACAGGAGATCCTGGATCTTGTGGATAATATCCAGCAGACGAACTACAAACTGCTGCTCCGCGGCGGTGAAGCTCTTAATGATCTGATGGATGCTGTTATGGAGGCGAAGGCTGCCGGAGCGACGCCTGAGCAACTTAACCCGGCCCTTGAGTTCCAGCGTAAAGCACAGTGGCGTCTGGACTATATTGCTGCTGAAAACTCCATGGGCTTCCATGCACCGCAGGAAGCCGCCCGGATTCTGGGGGAGGCGGCAGACTATGCCCGGCAGGGTCAGGTTGAGGCACTTAAACTGATTAAACATTAATTTCCAACCCTCAGAAAATAGTGAACAGGGGCGCTCTGGATCATCCGGAAGTGCCCCTTTTCCTTTAATCAGGGTGGACGCGGTACAGCTTATTGTGAAAAAGTGGGGTCAGTGTTGATTAACGAATTTAGGGAGAACCCATGAAACAGGAAGAAGTGCTTAAACTTTTCGAAGAAACCCAGGCTTTGCTGAATGGCCATTTTGAACTCCGTTCCGGGCTGCATAGCAATCAGTTTTTCCAATGTGCGCTGGTGCTGCAGTATCCGCGCATTGCCGGTCAGCTCTGCGAAGCACTGGTGGAAAAAATGAAAGCCGAACTGGCGGATATGGAAGTGGATACCGTTATTGCCCCGGCCATGGGCGGGATTACAATCGGCCACGATGTGGCGCGTGCACTGGGTGTTCGTTTTATTTTTGTTGAAAAAGAAGATAATGAGCTAAAGCTCCGTCGTTTTAAGATCAAAGAGGGCGAGCGCTTTGTGATTGCAGAAGATGTGGTGACGCGCGGCGGTCGTGTTCAGGAAACGATTGATATCGTTAATGAAAACGGCGGTGTTGTCGCGGCGATTGGGATCCTGGTAAACCGCAGCGGCGGTAAGGCTGAGTTCGAAGCTCCGCTGGTGAGTCTGCTCGAAATTGAGCCCGTCACCTACGATCCATCCGACTGTCCGCTCTGTAAAGAGGGGCTGAATCTGATTCACCCCGGCAGTAAATAAGGTTGAAAAGCTCCGATAAACCGGGGCTTTTTTGTTGGTTTTTCCAGAAATGGAACGCCGTGACAAAAGTGTTCAATCGCTTTGACTTGAGCAGATCGAACGAGTACGTTACCAAGCTTGTTTTTTAGAAATTTAAGGAGGTTGCCTGTGTCGCATCCGTTGGAACCGATTTTCGCCCTTCAGAAGAAGGATCGTAAGCTGATCAAACTCATGCGGGAAATCCGCGATATCCCGCAGCGGAAGAGCGATATTGAAGCGCAACTCAGCGGTTCAAAGAAAAAGCTCGAAATGGCGCTCGACAGCCGAAAGCATACCGAGGCCACGCTGAAAGAGCAGGAGCTCGAGGTGGAAGCCCTTCGGGAGCGGGTCACCAAATATAAAAACCAGCAGATGGATGCTGAAACGAATGAGCAGTATCGAGCATTCGTGAAGGAAATCGGTGCTGTTGAAGACGAGATCAAAGAGCTTGAGGAAAAAGAAATCAAGCTGATGGAAAATCTTGAAGCCGGTAAAGCTATTGTTGATGAGTGCGAAGCAAAGCTGAGCGGTGAACGCGAAGGTATTGCCGACGAACTCGCGGAGCTTGATGAACGCCAGGCTTACCTTGAAGAGAAGGTTGAAAAAATGAAAGCCGACCGCAATCGCGCGGCTGCTTCCTGCGATAAACAGCTTCTCGCAAAATACATGCGGATTCTTCAGAACAAAAAAGATATGGCGATTGTTCTGATTGAAAATGGAGAGCACTGTGGGGGTTGCCACATGAAGCTTCCGCCACAGGTCATTCACGATGCCCGGAATCCGACCAAGATTGTTGGATGCAATTTCTGTGGACGCATCGTCTACAACCCGCCATATGGTGCGTGATACATAACGATTGAGCCGTGAGACCGACTGAAAAATGAGCGGCTCACATATCACGATTCAATTTACAATTTCAGGCAGAGTGTATCGGTCGCTCCTTCGGGAGAGGAAAGTCCGGACTCCGCAGGGCAGGACGTCCCGTGGTTAACGCGGGAACCCATGTGCCAGACCGCATGGGATGGAAAGTGCCGCAGAAAATATACCGCCCCGGTTCGCCGGGGTAAGGGTGAAATGGTGGGGTAAGAGCCCACCGCGCGGAAGGCAACGACCGCGGCAGGGTAAACCCCGTCCGGAGCAAGATCAAATAGGGAACTTAGGAACGGCCCGTTCTGTTTAAGGTTCCGGGTAGATCGCACAGATAAATGATCGACACCTTCGGGTGAACAGAATCCGGCTTACCGCTCTGTCTGTTTTTAAATACGTATTGCGAAATTCCGTGATGCGTATTTTTTTATGCCTACGGCACGGGTACTGCATTTATTTGGGTACTTTGCCTTTTTGAATGACTTCGTAGGCGAGTCGCTCAACCGCTTTTCCGTTGGGTAGCCCGAGCTTGTTTTTAATGTTGATGCGGTGCGTGTCTACGGTGTTTTTACTGATACTCAGCTTGCCGCTGATGGATACGGAATCAAGGCCCTGTCCGATCAGGTTGAAAATATCCAGTTCCCGGTTGGATAGGTTGTCCATCAGTGTGCCCGGGGTCCCGATCTGGCCCTCACGTTTTTTCATAATCCGCTCTATGGTCTCCGGAGTGAAGTAAAGACCGCCATCAAGCACCGTACGGATCGCTTCTTTGAGCGTAGTCGGCGGGGAGGTTTTCATGACATAGCCATCGGCACCAGCCGAAGCGGTGCGTTCGGCAAAGAGTTTTTCTTCGGACATGGTATAGACGAGAACCTTCAGCTCGGGCTGTATTTTTTTGAGCTGGGGAATCAGATAGGTACCATCCATATCGCCTAGCGATAAATCGACGATGGCCAGGTCGGGGCATCCATCCGACAATTTGCTGAGTGCATCATCGGCTGAAGAGGCCGTGCTGCAGATTTCCAAATGTTCTTCTGATGCAAGTAGAGTTTTCAGTCCATCGTGAATGATCGGATGATCATCAATAATCATAATTTTATTCATATTTTTCTTCATACCTTTCACTCACCCCTAAGCGATATGCTCGTTAGGTTAGGGGTATATGTGGAAAAGGAAAAGTAATTTTTAAGAAAAGCAATGCATATGTTTAAGTTGCTGATGGCGTTAGGTTGAACGCGATGGCCAGGCTCCTCTAATGAGCACCAGTAAAAGAAGAAGGGCCCAGGCATAATCCAAGGTTGAGATGTGTTCGTGAGCATGGCTGATCTGATCCTGAATTCCAAGGGTTGGAGAAAATAGGTTGATTACGAAGCCAGCGCCCAATGCACAGAGGGCCAGGGTGAGTAGAAAAACCGTGAGCTGTTTTTTGCCGATGATTTTCCAAAGGGTCGTCAATGTGGCCGCATTGGTGGCTGGTCCGGTAATAAGGAAAACCAATGCAGCCCCCGGGGAAAGACCGGCTTTGATAAAGGCGAGTGCAATGGGTACCGATGCGGATGAGCAGACATAAATCGGGATGCCAATAACGAGCATCATCATCATCGCTAGGGGTGAGTTGCCGAGCCGGTCGGCAAAAAAGTTATCGGGTATGATTCCACTGATGATGCCTGAAATGACAAGGCCGAGCATCATGGCTCTTGAAATGTTTCCGGGCAGGGTGATCAACCCGTACTTCAGCATGCGTAAGATCACAGGGCTGTCGTCCGAAGAAGCTATGCCCGTTTCTTCCTCTTTTTCATCTTCTTCTGAGGTTGGAACCATTTCAACGGCAATACCGCAGAGGATTCCGGATATAAATGCAACCAGAGCCCGAAAAACTGCAAATATCCAGCCGAGCAGGGCATAGGTCACCAGGAGCGAGTCAATGCCGGTCTGAGGGGTGGATGCAAGAAACGAGGCGGTGGCGCCGCGGCTGGCGCCATGTTTTCGTAACGAAGCGGCCAGCGGAATCACGCCGCACGAGCAGATCGGCATAGGCACTCCGACGAGTGCCGCTTTAAAAGCTCCGAGAATTCCGCCGCCGCCCAGATGTTTGCGCACATAGTCGCGTGAAATAATCTGGGACAGAATGCCGGCCATGATAAAGCCGAACAAGAGGTAAGGGGCCATCTCCACGGTGACCTGCCATATTTCAATCAGGATGTTTTGTATCAGTTCCATTTCCAATCTCTGGAAACATGCTGATCCTTCGTCTCAAAAGCCTCAAGCTTTATCCTGAACCAACACCGGCGCTCTTTTTTTCACGCCAATCGGTATGGGGTCGCCCAGAAAACGCGGCTGGCGATTCAGGATATAGAGATCCAGTACGGCTTTAACCCGGGCAAACTGTTCACGCATCAGCGTGGGGGCCCCCATGCTTTTTTCCACATCCTGCGCGCAGAACCCGACGGCCTTCATGCCCTTGCGGTGAGCAATAAAAATGGCGCGCCGCACGTGAAATTCCTGGGATATGATGGTGATGGATTCCAGTCCAAAGACCTGATGGGCCCGGATGATGGAATCGATGGTGCTGTATGTGCGGGATGAAATTGCCCGCCCGGCGATTG
>CAKZQV010000290.1 GCA_937141895.1 uncultured Verrucomicrobiota bacterium | reverse complement strand
TCGAATCCCGTCTTTCACCCCAATTTTTTTGTAAAGCCTTGAAACTGCGTTAATACGTATGTTCTCAAGGCTTTCTTTTTGTCTCTGGTACAAATTTTGGTACAAAATACGGAGGTATAAAAGGTGGTCATCATGCAGAAAGTCCCGAATCTAAAGAATCCTTCTGAGGGAAAATACAAATAAGAAGGATAGTCGCACTGTCAAGCAAAGGAAGAACCTTGAAACTGATAGATTCGATAAACATCTTCGCAATTAAAACACGGGTAATTTGTCAGGTTTTTAGGAGTCATATCGTTTTCTGTTTAAGTGTGGTTGTTTCATCTAACGGGGGAAGCATGAAAATCAATTCTATGTTGTTGGTCAGTGCAATGCTGATTCATTCGTTAAACGTATCTGCTCAGGTAACATCGGAAGCAGACTTGCTGTCGATACTTGAGGATACTCAGGCTTCATTTCAGGGTATAAGTCCTCCAAGTGAATCGATCTTTGTGACGAAGCCAGCGGCGGCGTATTCCGTAGACTGGTCAGGGTTTGATCCTCAGACCCTGAAATACATGACGGCTTACATGGATAAGTATGGTCTGCCTCGGTACACATTATTGATCTACGAGGATGTTGTAACGGGAGACCGAGTTATCACGTTGGCTACAACTGGTTTTGAGTTAGCCCGAATTCCAGCCCCAAAAAATTATGAACCAGAATCCTATTATACTGATCTGCTCGTAAGGGGAGCCACCTATTCAGAGTTCACCCGTTGGATTTTTCATCCAGCTCATACTGCTGTTCAGGTGGATTTAATACCTAGTGATTTTTATGCCTCCTATGAAATGTATGAGGCTCAGTCGGCTATGGCTTCCCAACCCATGATGATGAGTATGGGTATGCCAGATCTTCCAACTGGCTCAACTGGTGCGCCGCCAGTTACGGTTACGACAACCAATGAAAGTAAAGATGTTGTATTTACCTTCCCTCTCCCTGCTGACTTTGGCGGTCATGCTGAAATCTTTAAGACAACAAACTTGCAGTACATTGATTGGTGGGTGGCGGAAAATCGTGTAGCGGTGACTTCTGGAACAGATTTTGTGTGGACTGATGTGGGATCATCAAACCAATCCGTGGGCTATTTTATCCTCTCTCCAGCGGATGCCGATTTTGATGGTGACGGTTTTTCAGACCTCAGGGAAAAATATATGACGGAGACAAACGATCCAACCGTGTTTGATATGGTGGATGATGACGGTGATGGAATGCATGACTGGTTTGAAATTACTTTGCTAGGAGGTACTGGAGCCAGCCCCAACGGTGATGCTGATGGGGACACCTTGAAAAATTATGAAGAGATGATTCTGCACCCTGCTGTGGGAACTAATTCAGCCTATGTCACATTCAACTCTCAGCCCGATAAATACGATACTGATGGGGATGATATGCATGATGGACTGGAGACGGTAACGTATACATTCCTTGATCCCAATGACCCTGATGACAAAGATTATGACAATGATGGATTAGATAATCTGACTGAACATAATCTAGGAACTGAGTTAGATAATTGGGATACGGATGGCGATACCCTGTCTGACTTTTTTGAAAATGAGTGGGATGCAACTGACCCTAACAACTGGAATGATCCAAATTATGACGGCGATGGAGATGGATTATCGCTATATGAAGAATATCAATATGGGACTGATCCGAGCAATCCTTATTCCGATACTGATAATACCAATGACGGGGATGAAGTGGCTCAAGGTTCAAGTCCTACAGATGGTTCTGATGGAGGCGCAACACCTGCTCAGGATGAGTTGATGACTATTAAACTAACTGTTGGGGATGATAGTGGCAGTCACTCCGAGCGGTATCAGTTAAAAATAGATGGTGAGCGTACGATCACGCATGAGAACGCCGCCGGAAGAGTACAGGATAAGTACGCTCAGATTCTTAAGGGCAAAACCTATGCGGTAACGTTGAAGCATATCGGAACCACGCAAGAGCATCTTGAGGATCATGGGGGGGCAGACTATGATTTTGAGTCGAATATTACGGTTGAAGATGCTGGGTCTACAGGTGGAGCCACTTCAACAACGGTAGCAATGGCATCCCCTGAAGTGGCTGGTACAAATCAGGTTTTATACACTCCTCAAGCCGCCACTAGCTCTGATCCTGTCATTCTGACAAGTACAGATAGTGTTGCTGTTTTTACTGGTGACTCAACCATACGGCGAAAATACAGTACTGGAAGCAATACAACTCAAGGACCAATGTCGGGTGGAGTTGTTCCTACAGCAACGTTAAAAACAATTAAGGTTGGAATGGAGCGGGCTGGAAATCCTCTAGCTAATGACGGATTTGCATTTATTTCTACAGATGCCGAAATGCCCAATGTTGAGGGGAAAATATATCCAGAAAGTGTGACTATTTCGGCTGATTGGAATTGTGAGATAGTTTTTGACCGCTATAGCAGAGACGATAGTGATCCATTTTCTGAATCTGGTAATGAATGGAGTCTACAGAATGCAACGGGTGGTAATTGCTACGGAGGCAAGGCGACCTTAAGTGCCACTATATCTGGCGTTGTTTTTACAAACGTCTTTCATATCAGAGGATGGAATCCTAGTGAGGCAGATGTGGAAGTCGAAATTGGGGATGACCCATTCTTTGCCAAAGCAATTGCTCGGAAGGAGTCAGGAATTCAAGATAATAGAACTTACTTACAGTTCAATGAAATTGGCACCAGAGGCATAGACTATCAGAATGATCTGAAGAATACGCCCAACCGAAGTAGTGATTTAGTAGGTTGGGGAATTTATCAGCTGAGTGTTCCCGCACCAAGTGTGGATGAAGTTTGGAATTGGAAATCGAATGTATCGGCAGGGCTTCAGCGGTTAAGCCAAAAAGAATCTGATGCGCAATCATATTTCAATGCTATCAAGAGAGCCTATCCTGTAGAGTGGGAGTCTCCTCCCTCATCATACACCCCTCCCTCGTGCTCTGCATCATTAAGCGCACTGGAAACTGCAACAATACAGCTATTTAATGGAGGAGCTGTAAAGGCTTATTTGCCAACGCCATATCAGGGGGTGACCAACTGGTATGCATCATGTTGGGAGTTTCATCCCAATAATTCATCGGGAAACCGCTGGCAGTTTGTTCCCAATCAAAATGACTATGTTAAAGAGGTGATTCTTCGATATGAGAATCCTTAGACATTTAACAGTGTACATCGTAGGAGTTTATACTATTGGAGTATATGGAATTACTAATCCTCAGTTGCATTATATAGAGTCTGCTTGGGTGCCTGAAAGTGTTATGCTTCAGGAAGGAATATCCCACCCCAGAAAGCTGGAGGAAGATGAAGTTATTTTACAGTCATGCGATGTGAATAGTGATGGCATCCCCGACTTCTTCTTCTCTAATATTCATAATATCAACGGTCGTGCTGGATATATTTGGACTCCCTACCTTTCCGGTTCTGATGGCGAATATCAGAAAGTGAAAGGCATATGCTTCCATGCATTTAATCAGGGAGGTGCATTCTGTTCTGATGATGGAGCGATTTATAGTTCTTGGTCTGGAGGTGCTGATGGCGGGAGTGTCGTAAAAATAACGAGGACTCCTGCTGGTTGGAATGAGGAGCAGTATGCAACCTTTAAGCGTACAGACAATTTAAGCACGATTGTGGAGGCGAAAGATGGAAGAAGTATTGTTGTTAAGGCAAACGGAAATTTGCTTAACGAAATTCGGGACAATCTGATTTCTGCTCCCAGCCACAACGGCACTATTCCTTTTCTTTCAGGAGGTGATTCTCCTCTCAAATCTAATGTAAGTGTGAATGCAGATGTTTCAAAGGGGACGCAGGAAACGGAACCTATGGAAATCCAAGAAACAGGCACTTACAACAAGTCATCTACATCGAAAGCAATTATGTCTGCAAACCGCATTTGGATCGGTGCCGTTATGATCTTAATGGCGTTGTTGGGTTTGTTATGGCTTTATAAACGAAAAGCTAAATAATATTAAATGCGAGGGTTAGATATGAAATGCTGGACTGTAGTGGCTTCCATGTTAGCCGTGCTGTTCTCGGCTCATGGTGCAATGCATTCCTTTTCCTTCAATGGAGAAGTTCAATCGATTATTCAGAATGAAAATGACACACTGGGGAATATTGATGTCGGCGATTCGTTTTCAGGATCATTTTCTTATTCCGATGTTCCTGATTCCAATTCGACTGTTGGTCTAGGTGGGTACAATCAGCAAGCAACCCTCAGTCTGACGCTGGGGGAAAATCAGATTGATTATGATGGATATGTTTATATTCGTGCTTGGGACAACCTCACTGGCATAGACGGATTTGATTTCGCTGTGGATGATGAATTTGGAGACTGGAGTCTGTGGTGGTTTGGCTTACAGTTAATTGATAGTACGCAGACCGCATACAACGATGATTCGTTGCCGACATCATTTGACGTGTCTGATTTTAACAATCCCCTTTTCCGATTGGATGGCTCTAGGTTATCAACGGGTGAGCAGTTTGAAGTGGAGATGGAAGTTCAAGACATCTCACCCATTCCTGAGCCTTCTACGATAACGCTATTAGGCATTGCTTCAGCCTTTCTTTGGAAGGTTAGAAAAGGAAAGCTGTTCAGATAACCTAAGTAACTACAGTAATTCATGACTGACTATTCAATAATTCTGAAACCTGTCTTCACTGCCATAGGAATCACACTCGTTATCGGGATCTGCCTGAAAACGAGTGAAGAAGACCCGGCTCTTTTGGGGTGGGCGGCGGCGAAAGCTCAGAAGTCATTTGATTTCATTACGGAATTTGTCAAAGAAGGAAGCGAATCCGAAGATATGGCGATTGCCACCTAATTTCGAATTATGAAGAAATAAGTTGATCTGATGCTATGGTGTCGGATCGCTTTGTTAGTGACATCGTGAATGTTTAGTCTGGGATCTGCAAATGTCCAAATACCAAACCGAAATTGCAGGATCAAATTTCAGAGCGATTTTGCCGGACTATTTTCGGAGGAGGTTGATTATCGGCTCTCGTGCTTGCCGATTGGTACACACCATGGTACAAAATCCGTCAAATTCAAATATGTACCAAGGCTTTGGAAATAGCAAAAACCCCTTTAAATGCGGCTGTTTCTGGCAAAATTAATGAGGTGGCGACTGGAATCCCGTCTTTCACCCCAATTTTGATTAGGCCGTTTATTTGCAGGGTTTTCCTCGGTAAGCGGCTTTTTTCTTTCTCATTTTGCTGCAAAAACGCTACAAATATTCGTTTGTGGCAGACCCTTGACCCTCAGATGCTTCACCCGTTCAGGAATACTCATTGTATATTCACACCAAAGGCGGCGAGAGATGGCCCTTTGAGGTTTAATTACATTGTTTTCAAAGGGTTCCCGACTTTCTGTACTCATATGGTGGTGGTGTTTACCTTCCGAAAACTTGGAGGGATACCCAGAGATATCCGTCACAATCCGTTGTCACTCCAGTAAATTGATCTTCTGATATTCCCGTAAAGGTCGCGGTCTTTTCTGTAGCTGAGGGGAGCACGATGAGGAGGGTCATCACTCCGTACAATGGTCGCGGCCTTGGTCTGGTAGGTTCCATTGGTGATACTCTCTACCGAGATCTCCTGATGGCCAGTCACCCCATTGCGTTCAAGGTTTGCCGTATCGGGAAAAGCTCTCATGCCATACGTAAGCGGAACGGAGGTTACGCGGGAGTTCTGTTATCCGACAAAACTCAAATACGCATGGACGGAAGAGAGCGGTCAGCGTGATCAGCAGTCGGGCGAGAGATGAACGTTTAATCCCGAATTTAACCGATTCCTTGCTGCAGCGTTGCCGCATTATGGATTGCGGAATTCGTCTTGCCAGAACCAGATGCGCTTTGTGGATTTTGCCTTTACTTCACCGGAAGAGCCAAAGCTCGATCTGCTATTGGAGCCGCGGTTCTGGGGACCTTCCGTATAGGTGCGGGTTACGCATCCCGTGAGGGTGAATACGCATGCAGCGAGTGCGGATAGTGTGAGGATCTGTTTCATGGTGTTTCCTTATTGAATGGGTTGTCCGTTTGCATGGAGAACGTTGTTAATAAATTCCTGAACCTGTGAGCTGGGCACAGTAAAGCCGATTCCCTGCGTATTGGCAACCTGGGCAGTGTTAAGCCCAATCCAGGCCCCGGTGAGGGTAATCAGCGGGCCGCCGGATGAGCCGGGGTTAATGGCGGCATCCGTCTGAATATAACGCACATAGCGGCCTGCGGGATCTTTTTCTTCAAAAAGGGTGCGCCCGGTGTGGCTGATGATTCCGGTGGTGACGGTATGGCCGAAGCCGAGCGGATTGCCAACCGCAATGACGTGATCGCCGGCACACACCTGCGAGGAATCGCCCATCGGGATAAAATTAAACTTCAGGCTGTTGGGGGAATCCACCTTGAGCAGCGCCAGATCATAGACCGGATCGGCGGCAATGAGTTTTGCCTGGTATTCATTGCCGTTAGACGTCATCACATGAATAGACGTGGCATTATGAATGACATGCTCGTTGGTCAGCAGATATCCGCTGGGATGAATGAAAAACCCGGAGCCTAAGCCAAGGCCTGGCAGTTTGGCTGGAATGCCGGTAAAGCTGAGTTTGATCGGCAGCAAACGGACTTTTACAGGCGTCTGTGTTTTTACATAAATACTGATGACGGCCGCATCGACTGCGGCGGCGACTTGTTGGATGGTACGCGAGCGCAGGGGAATATCGGTTACGGTTGCCTCGGCTTTCACCATAAGCAGGACTTCATTCGAATCCTTCAGTTGCGCGGCATGGGGGTAGAGTTGAACCGGTGCGGTGGCTACAACCTCTCGTTCGTTAACTGAAACGCATCCCGATCCTAAAATCAGGGTTGTCGCGCACATCCAGAGCGTAAATTTGTTCATGGTAAACCTTTCCATATCAGATGCTTGATTTTCCAGACCTTGGAAAAAATTGAAAGCCGATTTTCAAACCACCTGCTTTTAGCTATCTTGTCGCGCTTATGGAACAGGACTCTAAAGATCAACTAGACTTTAACTTTGCCGCAGATGACCTGCTGGAGTTTCCGCGCGATCTCGGCGAAGAGGGGTGGTTCCAATTTAATGCTGCAAAAAAAGCCGCTTTCCAACGAGTGGAAAAAAAGTTTGGGATTGTGCTGAACAAAAGGGTGCGGCTTCGACTGCGGGGCTGGGATGAGGAATTTACCGGCCGCCTCGTCCTTGATTCCCTCGAATTACCCACCCCTTGCGCGGAAAGCATCAAACTGCGCTTGGGAAAGGTGACCTTCGAAAATACGGATATCGAATCGATACAGGTCTTGGAATGTGGCTTGTAGTTCCAGCTTCAGTGGACCACCTAAAGGCGAGACTGCACCCTATTTGCGGCGGAGACGGGCGATGAACATGCCGTCGCCGGGACTTTCCCAAGGCCAGATTTGCAGCTGCCCATTGGTCTGTTCGCCGGTCAGCGGATGGGTGAAAGGTTCCAGTTTGAAATCTTCCTGTTGATCGAGGAAGTTCATGACGACCTCCTCTGTTTCCGGGCAGGTGATGGAGCATACGGCATAAATCAGCACACCACCGGGCTTCACGCACCATTTTACATTATTTAGGATTTTCAGCTGGCGGGTGGCGCACTGGGCCACATCGCGGCGGGATGATCGCCAACGGGCATCCGGATTCCGGCTCCAGGTTCCCCAGCCGGAGCAGGGCGCATCCACCATTACACCATCGAAAACTTTGGTGAACGGTTCATCGTTTGCCGCATTAAACGGCTGCGTGCGGATATTTTTAATCCCATATTTTCGGGCGCGTTTTTTTAATTCTTTCAGTGCCGGGATTCGGACGTCGGTGCAGAGTACTTTACCCTCTTCCATCAGGTCCATCAGCTGCAGGGCCTTGCCGCCGGCCCCCGCGCAACAGTCCCCGCCTTTTTCCGGATCAGCCACAAGGCCGACACATTGGGATGCGAGATCCTGCACCACAAACTGCCCGGAATGGTCGCCGAGAACATGCTGCAGGCTGATGCCGGGATCCAGGGATACGGCGTTGGAAATGGATTCATGAATGCCGGCCGGGTAGCCATTGGTGGCCAAGACTTCGGTAAGCTCTTCTGCCGAATTGCGGCAACGGATCCATGTGGGCGGGCGTTGCTGAAACGAAGAAATGCAATGCTCCACCTGTTCCGGGTCCATGACCTTGGCAAAATCGTCGAGGACCAGATCGGAAAGTTCCAAGGGTTGGAAATCGGGTAAATCTTTCAGGAGTTCATTGAGTTTGTCCCGCTTTTCGCCAGCACTCAGGCTGCCCATGCATTCCACAGGGAAGGGTAGGTTGCAGCGGGTTTCCAGATATTGGAAACTTTGCGCCCATTCGGTGGAGTCCAACGCTGCACCGAGCAGGCAGGCGGCAGAGTGTGGAAGCTGCAGTTTATTCACTGTCCAGCCGTACCAGCGGAAATAGGAAAAGATGGCCTGAGCCAGGAAGCGACGGTCGCGCGATCCCAGTTCTCGTCGGTTTCGTAGGAAGGCGTGGAGGATGGAATCCGCCGGTCGGCCCTCCTCGATTACGAGGAGTGAAAAGTCCGGCAGAATCTCCTCGAGGAGTTCTGCGTGGCGCCGGACTACTTTTTCCGGAAGGGGGTTTGGCTGGGAAGGGTTATCCATAAAGTCGCATTTCGGGGTTGTGCCTGTAATGGTTGATCGGTATGAAGTGCACCAATTCTTTAGGAGGATGTAAATGTCAAAGGAACTTGGATATGTATTGGTTACTCCATACACCTTGCGTAAGTCACGTACAGGAGGGGATTTAGGTAGATTGGTGAGTTCGACCGGTCTGAACTTGGTTGCGGCGCGTATGAT
>CAKZQV010000289.1 GCA_937141895.1 uncultured Verrucomicrobiota bacterium | reverse complement strand
CATTATAGCAGTTAACAGGAAATACGCTTCTTTGTTTGTGAAATATTCAGGCTAATTAACAGCCACATGATTGAGAGTGAATAACGATCAATTTAGGCGCAAAAGGCACGAAAACTCAGGGGTTCGGTTTTTTGTGTTTCTTGGGTGCGCAATTGCTTCTCAATGGTGTGGCTATCCTCACAACATTTAGTCGCCGCATGTATAGTCACAAGGACACATCATGGGAAGAACACTTAAATGCGGCCCATTTATGCAAACGCACCTCCAAAAGGATATCACGTTCATGAACTTCCAATGACTGGATAATCATAAGCTGTTGTGGCTGATCTTGAGCGATCGCCGAATTTATTGCTCAATCAAGCGATAAAACACGGCCGGATCAATGGTCGAATTTGTCGCGCCTCGGGGCACATCCTACAAGCGTTCTTCGGTCAGGTGAGTGCGCGACTGCACCTTGAATTCATCGCCCGTCCAATCGAAGCCCAAATCGCCACTGCTTATGCCGAGCTCAAGCACCGGAGGCACTACCGGCGACCGCGGCGGCTCCGTCGATGTCCAGGCTGGTTACGTTCCAGACCTTGGAAAATGAAGGTGCTGTCACACGGTGACGGCCCAGATTTGGAAACCGGCACTTTTTATTCCGGCAGAGTTACCTCTACATTATAAAAAGCGTTGGTATCGTTCGCTGAGATTGCATCCGAAATTTCGAAGCGCTGTCCGTCCCCGGCCATAGAAGCCGAAACAGGAATCCACACATCGTCGTCCGTCAATGCCGCTCTTTTCTGCACCACATAGTTTCTATTTGTGACACTATCCCAGCTCACAGCAACCGTTCCAGTCGCAGAAAGTTCCTGCGTTGCCAGCAGCAGCGAAGATGCATCTCTTGGATGTGTACCCGCCACAAATTCATGCCCATTCAGGTATCCATCGTTATCGTCATCACCTTCCGGAGATTGGGAAAAGGTTTCCAGATTTCGGAGTTCCCAGACATCTGGCAAACCATCCAGATCGTTATCCACTCCCTCCCACTCGGGAGTGCTCAGTGTGCCTTCCCAATCACCGTACAATCCGATGTACGCCGAGGATGCGTTTCTTAATTCCTCGAGGATATTGGAATAGGCCGCCTGGTATGCCACGTTGGTGACTTCGCCCGGATCATTCTGCAGGTCGTAGAGCTGTTCATAACTATCTTCATAAAAATTGACGTATTTCCAGTTTTCCGTGCGTACGCCTTCATTGCGTGGAATCGGCGTTCCCGTTGATGGATTATAATAGTGCTCAAAGAAAAACTCCTCGCGCCACAGCGGGTCGGCCCCGGTCATCAGCGGATAGAGGCTGCGTCCCTGATAATTGTCCGGAATCGGAATTTCCGCGAGCTCCGCAATCGTGGGCGCCAAGTCGATGTTCAATGCGATTTGGTCGAGCTCCACGCCTTTCACGGCATTGGTACGCGGGTCATAAATGATGAGCGGAACCTGAAGGCACTCTTCCCATCCAAACCATTTCCCTGCGAGCTGACGTTCATTAATCATGTAGCCGTTATCGCCCATATAGATAATGACGGTATTATCATCAATATTGAGTTCGCTGAGCTTGTTGCGAATCATTTCGACGCCTTTATCGACCGCCGTAATCGCCCGATAATAGCGCTTGGTCATACGCTGGAATTTTTCCGGCGTTTCGTAGCGCCAACCCCACCGCTCCCGGGCCTTTGATGTGCGCAGGAACTCAGGCAGGCTATTGAATGTATTGGTGTCGGAAATGCGCGCATCCGGAATCGTAACGTCATCATACAGCGTCTCAAACTCCGGCGGGTAATGGTATTGATCGGCCAGGTCCGAATCATGGGCATGTGGATTCCAGAAACTGACGGACATGCACCAGGGACTGTTCGTATAGTTATTTTCGGCATCCTCAATAAAATCACGTGCTTTATTTGCAATGTAATACGTCTGCGGAATGGTCTGTCCGTCGTAGCTTTCATTAATCGACTGCGAACGATTATTATAGGAATGAAAACGATCGGAATCGGCCCCGCTCAGCTTGCAGCCATATTTGCCGACAAATCCGGTTCGGTAGCCATTCTCTTTGAGAATCTGGGGATACGATGTGGAGGCATATATCGAGGAAACGGCCGGTCGTTGAAAGGTATACTCATGCGTTCGCTCCGTCAGACCGGTCAGAATACTTGCCCGGCTCGCCGCACAGATCGGCGTAGTCACATATGAATTATTAAAGTAGATCCCGTTATTGCAGAGACTGTCCAGCGTCGGAGTCTGAACGATGTCGTGATATTTCCCGATCAAATCCTGCCGATGATCATCGGCAATGATGACCAGAATATTCGGTCGATGATCCGGCTGAACGACAGGAGGTTCTCCCGTACCGGAATCGAAGGTATAATTTCCATTCATCACATCCGCTACATTTCCTGCAGTAAGCGCAAAGCCGTAAACAACAACATCATCAAGACCGCCGGAGAAATGTTCAGTGCTGCCAGCTCCGGGCTCACCGCCCATAAAAAAGGGCATACCGGCAGTAGGCATATCATTCGACGGAATAGTCATCGGCGTGCTGTTCACCCGATTTCCGTTAATGTAGAACGTGAATTCGTCACCGTCTCGGACCGCGGCAAAATGAACCCAGGTTCCATCCGGAAAATTGCCGCTATAGCCGGGAGTTTCCGAATCGAATTCAGCAACCGTTGCATTGCCGTCATTATAGACAAACCGGCCCGATGTACCGGCAATGGTCAGCTTCGAAAAAAGACGGCTGCTGCCATTGGGGTAATTGACGGCGGCATCCAAACGGTTCCCGACAATGATGTCATTGTTGTTGCCCCCGCCATCTTTAATCCACACCGCCCAGGTTTCCGCATTGCTGCCGGACCATTGAGGGAGCAACAGAGATGGGTCCACATTATCGTTCGAACCATCAAAGGTGAGATAAGTCCCTCGAACGCCATCCGTCGCCCAGGAGGCGCCGTTGACAGCACCATCATAGCCCCCCGCCGAGTCTTCCGTGGTTCCCCCTGTTCCTTCGTCAAATTTCCAGTGATGAAGCAGCAGGGAAGATGCAACTTGAATGGTTCCACTGCCTGTAAAGACCTCATTTGATCCCATTGAATTGAGTTGTTCGGCAGTATAGGTCCCGTCGGCCACTTCAGATCCACCGAAATTCAGGCTAGCCACCTTCCAGGCATAGGAACCGATATCCACCGAAGCGGTCGCCGTATCGGCAACCGTCAAAGCGGCATACTCGTTCCAGTCTCCCAGAATCTGAAGTTTTCCGTTCGCCTGCACCTCAATATCCGCGGCACCCACCGCACCGGCATTGTTGAATTTCAACGTGCCGTTCTGGCTGACCCACAGTCCGGAAAAATCATTCGCGGCATGGTCAATCGTTACCGTGTGCGTTGAAGCATCGTTTGAGGCCAGGCTCGTAATCTTATTCGAGCCGCTGATTTTCGAGAGTATATTCAGGTTACGAGGTCCGGATGCATTCCAATACGTCTGAAATAACGTATCGGTTAAAATGGAAATCGAACCATCAAGAGCAAAAGTCACGTTGTTTCCCGTCGCCCCGTAAATCCGACCGCCATTCATCCTCAGATCATTCACCACAAACGTGTTGACCGAATCGCGCAGCCGCAACCACCCGCCGGAATTGACGGTTAATGAATCGCCGCCGAAACTGCTGCTCGCATCATTTACATTCAGGTCGAGCGAGGTCGTATAATCGAATCCACTCGTCGGCACCGCACTCGATTCCCAAGTGCTTCCCGTATTCCACTCGCCCCCGTCAATCACCTGCGGAATGCTGACAACAACAGGAGGAGCTTCGGAGGTCTCGTGCAACAGCATCGCTTTCATTTCTACCGGCGTGGAATTTGAATTACCACCAGCATCGGCGCCGGTCAGCCACCAGTACATCATACCCGTATCGGAACAATCAAATTTATCGGTCTGGAAGGTAACGACGCCGTCCTCTTCCGCATAACGCAGCTGCTGATAGATCCAGTCGATGCCGGGATCCGGATGCTGATAGGCCCAGTCCCAGTCATTGGTTCCTGTTTTCAGCCCGACATTCTGGTCGCCGATCTGGTGCTCGGTAATCCCGAAGGCCTGAATCTCCGGCCAGGTCCAATAGTCACCACTGTTATCGTTGGCCGGATGATGAGAAATAATGTGCACATACTGACGCGCCGACGGCACTGAATTTGAAAGCGCATAACCAATCACATCCGGTTCCCCGGCTTCGATAATCCATAGCGGATCGACCGCAGTCGATGCGTCAATAGCGGCCGTCAGGTCAGCAACTGCAGCCGTCTGATTCGAGCGGCAGTTGTAGTGGTCGGCCAGATTCGAAAACGGCCCGAAAAGACTGATTCCTTCATTGGATACATCGTAGAGTTTACCCTGACGGCGCAATTCATTCGTGGCATCTATGGTCTGAGAACCAGAACTCAAAAATGGATCTAGGTCGCACGAATGCGAGAGATGAACCAGACGGTCCGAATAACCGGAAGCCTGGAGAATGCCGAAGAACACCGCTTTAGCCCCGATGTCATCCGGATCGGGTGAGTTGCCGTCGGACACTAGCGCAATACGTCCGTCCGGAGGCTTGACGATCGAAAGACTCGAAGGCGTTAAAGATACTTCTCTCCAGCGGCCGCGCGCCCAGGCCGTACCGCCGGGTTCCGGAATTTTCCCATTCGTATCGGTGTTCGATTCCACGGCAATCGTGGCCCCGGCCGGAATGACGATATTTCTGAACACATGTTTTTGCGGCGCGTAATCATACGCCTGAGTAACTTCGCCGTTCTGTGCTGTACCGACCACACTGCCGTTCACTACAAAACGATAGATGCACTCGCCGTCAAATTCGCGGAGCGCGGTAATGGTTACGTCATAGGTTCCCGTTTCGCCGTCAAACGTCCGTTCCGCCGTCGCAAACAAACCGCGATTTGGAACAATCCTCGCATCGATAGCTAAGGCATCTTGCGCACCGTGAACATAATAGGGAACGACCCCGTTCGTAATACTCGGGAAATCGGTGGTGGCGTCGTAGACATAGGATGCCACGGGAACCAGACTAGACTCCGGTGTGCTCGTATTCTGGGCGTCGCTTTCCGAAACAGACGTGTGACGGAACACGATGCGGTCGAGCCGGAAAAATTTGGACCGGCCGGAAACAGTTAGTGTATAGGTTTCACCGGCTTTGAACTCGTATACCGCAACCCGAAATTCATTATTTGGATTGAGGTTTCCATTTCCGTTTCCAAAACCATCCTCCCATTTCCATTTATCCGTGGCCTGCTCTGTATAGGTATAATATTTGGAATCGCTTTGCAGCATCGACAAAGGAGCATTATCGCCATTACTGACATACGGCCCCGGTCCGGCGTTATAATCGCCGTCTACCCGAACATAGCAGTCATTCGCCACATCCCTACGTTCAACGGTATTCGTACCGGTACCCTCAACGATATTTGTTTTGGCGGCACGCAGGTGCAGATAATAGAGCCCGGCCTGATTAATTTTAAACGTATATTCCAGCGGGGAATCTGCCGACCCCGTCAGATAGGTGTTTCCTAAAAACTGAAGATGCCCGGACCCCGTATAGCCCGTGAGCGAAGTTTGAGTTTCCCAGTTTCCCAGTGCGGAATCCGTGTTCTCCGCCTCCATAATAACCAAACCACCCGACTCATTATAGACGGCCGCATCAGCCCAATTCACCCCGCCCACCAGCGCGAGCATCGACAAAACGGCTCTCATCATATTTCTTTTCATATCAGTCTCCAAGGAAGCATCTGACTCGGGATCAGTGCGTGAAGTTCAAATTATGCCTGTGCTATTCGTGTCCATATAAGGAGCACAAGTCCTCATTCTGCAACTTAGGGTTTAACCATACCACCCACATTTATGCAATGAAATATAAGTTCAACTCGTTGAATTTATACTAAAAACACCCTCTTTCCGGGACATCCGCCGTTCCGCGGGCAAGCCATTTTATCGGGTTTTATGCAAAAAAAATGCGGTCCACACAGAAACAGTGTAAACCGCACAAATACACGTGTGAAACGTACGTTATTCTTCAATCAACCGGAAGAAGGCTTCCGCATCGGTCGTGGAATTCGTCACGGGCGGCA
>CAKZQV010000288.1 GCA_937141895.1 uncultured Verrucomicrobiota bacterium | reverse complement strand
CTGTGTCGGCTCGTTTGTAAAATCTCTGATACCGCGTCCGGTGAAGTGCTGGACGAAGTCATGGAAACATTCGGTTGCCGCTGGTTCTCGTTTGATGCCAAAAAAGGCTTTTTCCTGAACGGGAAACACATGAAGCTGATCGGTACGAACCGCCATCAGGATTATGTCGGCATCGGTAATGCTCTGCCGGATTATATTCATCGCGAGGACATTAAACGCATGAAAGAAATGGGCAGCAACTTCCTGCGTATTGCCCACTATCCACAGGATTCCGCCATTCTGGAACTGTGCGACCGCATGGGCATTCTGACCACCATTGAAACGCCGATTATCGACACCATCACGGAAACTGAAACCTTCAAGCAGAACTGCCTGAACATTCATTTGGAAATGATGCGGCAGAATTATAATCACCCGAGTCTGATCATCTGGGCCTACATGAACGAAGTGCTGCTGCACCCGAAATACAAAAAAGAACCGGCGAAGCAGAAGGTTTATTTTGAAAAGGTGGATGACAGTGCCTCGGAACTGGAGGCGCTGACCCGCAAGGAAGACCCATACCGCTATACGATGATTCCGAACCATGGAAATCTGAATATATACAAGGATAATGGCCTAACCGATCTGCCGATGATCGTGGGGTGGAATATTTACAACGGATGGTACAAGGGCGAATTTTCAGGACTTCGAGATGATATGACCCGTTTTCATGAAGCCGTTCCGGATAAACCGATTATTGTTACGGAGTATGGCGCCGGAGCGGATCCCCGTTTGCATGCATTGGACCCGGTTCGTTTCGATTTTACCATTGAATACGCAACCCGGTTTCATGAGCAATATCTTGGGATTCTGTCGGATCTCCCTTTTATCGCCGGTATGAATGTATGGAATTTTGCCGATTTCGGGTCAGTTGGTCGTGTTGACGCGGTTCCGAATATCAATAACAAGGGGCTGATCGGCATCGATCGGAAGCCAAAAGATGTCTACCTGTTCTATCAGGCCTCCTTACTGAAAGAACCGTATATCGGCTTGGCCGCCAAAACCTGGATCCGCCGGGCCTGTGTTGAAGAAGCAGCAGGAACGGGCATCTGCACGATGCCGGTGGAAATCTTCTCCAACCAGAAAGAAATTGAGCTGTTTCATAACGGAATCAGCCTTGGTAGCAAAGCGATCGGAAAACACAATAAGGTGATCTTTGATGTGCCGTTTGTGAATGGTGAAAACAGGCTGCGGGCCGTCAGTGCGACAGACAGCACCGTCGAAGATTGCGCCACGGTTAAAATGGATGTGCTGCCGGTTACGCTGGAAAACTTCCCGACCTCCGGTTTGACCATTAACTGCGGCGATTACCGGTTTTTCTATGATGATAAATATGACCAGGCCTGGTTGCCGGAAAAAGAATATACCCCGGGCAGCTGGGGTTATGTCGGCGGAGAAGTTTATGAAATGGATCGAACGCCTCGTCAGCAGCACGGCACCAGCCAGCCTATCAAGGGAACTCACTGCGATCCGGTTTTCCAGACGCAGCGGATCGGCATTGAACAATACCGTTTTGACGTTTCGCCGGGGCTGTATGAAGTTACGCTGCATTTTGCTGAATTAACCGGAAAGAAAGCTGCGGCGCTTCCATATGAACTCGGACCATCGGATGATAACAAACCATCACGAGCCAAAAACCGCGAGTTCACGGTGAAGGTGAATGGCCAGACTTCCATCGAAAATATCAGCCTGGCCAAGGAGTATGGCTCTTTCCGGGCAGTCAGCATAAAAATCGTGTCTTCCGTCGTGGACGGGGATGCGCTGGTGATTGATTTTGTGCCGACCAAAGAGGATGCGATCCTTTGCGGGATTGAGCTGAACAAAATGCTGTAGCCCGGAACCCTATTTGTGAAGTATAATGCAGGTGATGATTATTCTATATTTTTCAATCCACTTTTTTCAACGCATTGAACGGGCATGTTTATCCAGCTATGGACTT
>CAKZQV010000287.1 GCA_937141895.1 uncultured Verrucomicrobiota bacterium | reverse complement strand
GCTCGCTGCGCTGATTTTCCAACCCTTGGGAAAAAAGCTGAATCCCACAGCGGGACTGCTCTGGCTCTGCGGCATTGGAATTTCACTCGTCCACGGAATTGCCGCATTTCCATATGACGATTATCAAGCGATTGCCTATCCGGTTCTCGCCGCCGCCGTGGTGCTGACGGTTCTTCCAAAGATTGGAAATGATTGGGTGATGCCCTCGCTCTCGTTTTTGTTGCTGGCTTCGGTCGCCACGGCTTTTTCATCGCCCATCAATCAGGACTGGTTTGTCCGCGGCCGCGACCGTATCTGGTGGCAGTTTAAAGAAAAGAGCGATCTTGAGTTGCTCCGCGATGCCGCCGAAATCGTAAAACAAAACAGCCCGGAAGGTTCAATTTTGCTCACCCAGGATACCTACCTCGCGATCGAGGCCAACCGCTCCGTACCGCGCGGAATGGAAATGGGCCCGTTTTCCTACTATCCCGAAATGTCGACTGAGCAGGCGAAAAAACTGCACCTCCTCAACCGCGAACTCCTTTTCCAAACCTTGGAAAAATCAGACGCCCCCATCGCCGCTTTTTCTGGCTACGGCCTCGCCATCGAATCGCCGGCCATTGCCGAGATCAGCGAAGCCGAACAGAAGAACCTTTCAGATATCGTGGAATCCCGTTTTGACCTGATCGACGAAATTCCTCACTTCGGCCAGGCACATACCTCGCTTAAACTTTACAAGGCGGCGCCGTGAAGCTTTCGATCATTATTCCCGCGCATAATGAAGAAGAGCGATTGCCGCCCGTTTTGGATTCGTATGCCCGGTATTATGTCGATAGGTTTGGTCCGGAAGTAGAGATCATCGTGGTGGTTAACTATTCGTCTGATCATACGCTGGAGGTCACCAAGGCATTTGCTGAGACCCATCCGGTGGTCATTGTTGTTAACGAGCCTAAAAAAGTGGGGAAGGGTGGCGCAGTGCTGCTGGGTTTGCGACAGGCGAAAGGTGATTTGATCGGTTTTGTGGATGCAGACGGGTCAACGGCGCCCGAGGCATTCGATGATATGGTGAAAAGTATGGGCGATGCCGGGTGCGTCATTGCCTCGCGTTGGATGAAAGAGTCGGTGGTTGAGCCCAAGCAACCGCTTATGCGTCGAGTGATGTCCCGTTGTTTCAATCTGTTCGTGCGGGTCATGTTCGGACTGAAGATTACCGACACCCAATGCGGGGCTAAGGTATTCCGAAAGCATGCGATTGATGAGATTATTTCCCGACTGGGTCTCACGAACTGGGCGTTCGATGTTGATATGCTTTTTCAGACCCGGCGGGCAGGATACACCATTCGGGAAGTGCCGACGGTTTGGAGGGATAGAGCCGGTTCCAAGATCCATTATGTGGCGTCATCGCTGGATATGATACTGGCCCTCGTGCGTCTGCGCCTGATTTATTCGCCGTTCAACTGGGTGGTGGAAATCTACAACAGCATTGCTCGTCGGTTGATGCAGATGAAAGGGTGATGTTTTCCCTCGGAGTTTATGGATGAATTATAAAATTGCGCCAACGTATTATACGCGGTTGCTACGCGTTAAAGCCCATGCTAAACCGGGCGATGTGCTGTTGAATGCGGGTTGCGGGACGGGGGAATACAACTTCTATCTGCGAAACAAGTTCCGCCAAAGTTACGGAGTGGATATCAACCAGGAGGATATTGCCACTGCGCGTTCCATCAACACCGATGACAGTATTCACTATGATGTGGGGGACGTGGCGAATTTGACGTTTTCCAACGGATATTTCGATACGATCATTTGTGTTGATGTGCTGGAGCATGTCGAAGATCCAGCCCAGGTGGTTAAAGAACTGTGGCGTGTGCTCAAGCCGGGGGGCCAGATGGTGGCCACCATTCCCCACAAGAACTACCCCTTTTTTTATGATCCCGTGAATTTTCTGATGGAGCGGTGGTTTGATAAGCATTTTCCCATCGGAATCTGGGGTTTTGGACATACGTTTCTTTTTGACCGGATGATGCTGCGCGGAGTGCTGGAGGATGCCGGGTTTTCGGTGCAAAAAACAGAGGGATTGACCCATTCTTTCTGCGGATTTCTTGAATGCTATATCCCGACCATTCTGCAACCGCTGTTTAAATCGAACGCGAAAAACAAGCCTGCAGTTGAAACGAAGCGGAGCAAGGAGCGGTTTTGGCGATTCAACTATAAGATCCCGCGACTGTTTGCCGCGATATTGGAAACGCTGATTCGCATCGACTATGCGCTTGGGAAAAATTCACGGCGGAGCGTTGGATTACTCATGACGGCAGTTAAGCCCACCGATGAAACGGAGTGAATGGAGACGATGGGCGGTCGCATAAAACAGGTTTTTAAGAGGTTGATCCCGGATGAACTGCTGAGGCACACCGGTATTCTCTTTTCCGGTATGATGGTGGTTCATGTATGCAATATGATCTACCAAATGGCGGTCAGTCGGGTTTTGCCCAAAGAAGAATATGTGCTGTTGACTGCTTTCCTTGGTGTATTGGCCATTGTTGCGCGTCCGTTGTCTACCCTCACCACGGGAGTCAGCCACTATAGCAGCCTGCTGCGGCAGGATGGCCGTGCGGGGGATGTGAAGCGGTTGCTGACCAAGTGGCTGGTGTTGACGGGGGGGCCTGCCGTCCTTCTGGGTATGCTTGCCGTTGTATTCAATCAACCTCTAGCCGGATTTCTTCATCTTGATCGAGTTGCTCCGGTGATCATTACGGGGGCGGTTTTACCTGCGCTGTTCTGGCTTCCGATTCTTAACGGGGCAGGGCAGGGGCTTCAGCTTTTCGGTTGGCTATCTGCGTCTACGATCATCGGAGCAATCGTGCGTCTTGGTTTGGGTGCGGGCTTGGTCTGGTTTGTCTATCCGGGTTGCGGCTGGGCGATGCTTGGGCATGGACTCGGCATCTATGCATCGGCCACGTTGCTTTTGCTTGGGCTGGTTCTCATGCTTAAGGGAAAGGCCAGAAGCAACACTCCATTGCCGAGCATGCGTTTCTATCTCATCCGGAGTTTCTTTATCCAAGCCGCCTATGCGGTTCTGATGACGGCAGACGTGATTTTGGTTAAACATTATCTCCCGGCGGAAACTGATTTTGCCTTTGCCGCAACGCTGGGGCGGATGGTGGTGTTTCTGCCCGGTGCAATCGTGGTGGCCATGTTTCCTAAAGTGGCCTCGCGGGGAAGTGCGAATGTTGAGCAGCGATCGATTTTTATGCGGTCGTTCGGATATACGGCGCTGTTTGTTCTGATGGCCATTGTCGGGTGTGTGCTGGTGGCCGGCCCGCTGGCCCGGGTCCTTTTCGGTATTGTCGATGCTTCGGTTCAGTTGAAACAGTTGATCGGCCTCATGGCCGTGGTTATGGGGATTTCGGCTTTATTGAATGTAGTGGTTCAGTTTCTTCTGGCACAACGCCGGTTTGTGTCGTTGTTTAATGTCATCGGTTTTGCAATGTTGTATCTGATCAGTGTTGCTTTGTTTCACAGTACGATGTTGTGGATTGTCGGCTGGGCTGCGGTCTGCAATGCCGGAGCGCTTATCGTCTCGTTTTTGTTAATTTTGAAGGGATCAGTGGGTGAAACAAAATAAGACATTCAACTATCGAATCGCTATCGTGGGTGGATCGTTGTCTGTCATGGGAGGCGGTGCCCCACGTTCCATGGCTCAGCAGGCAGCATCGCTGCTCTCCGTGGGGTGCAAAGTAACCTTTTTTGTTGGAGATAGCCGAAAATACCCGTTGACGATTGATCAATTTGATATTGCCGGTTGCGAGGTGGTTCATTCCAAGCTGTGGGGGCCGAGCCTGCTCGGGTTTTTCCCCGTGGCTCTGGTGAAACTATGCTTTCGCCTGAAATCATTTGATGCAGTGCATTTGAACGGGGCTTGGAATTTTAACACCTTTATGATGACCCGCATTGCGCGCCTGATGAAGGTGCCGTGCTATGTCACAACCCGTGGGCATTATAGTGAATACCATCACGATAGAATGCCTGTGGTGCGCAAGGTGCTGTATTGGTTGATGGAACGGGGAAATTTGCGGTATGCAACGGCGATGCATGTCACTGCGAATTGGGAAAAAAGAACCTCTGACCGTTATCTGAAGGAGGCTGCCGAGCTGATTGCCATACCCAATCCCGTTGACTTGCGTGATTTTAAGAATCCCCCGTCGCGGCAGGCTGCTCGTGAACGACTTGGACTTGATCCGGAAACTTTTTATATCGTTCATCTCGGACGCTTAGCTCCTCAGAAAAATGCGCCGTTTTTGGTGGATGCATTTTTCTCTGCAAAATTAGACGACGCTGAACTCGTATTTATCGGCCCGGAAGAAGAAAAAGTCAGGAAACAATTGGATGACCTCATTGAGCAAGCGGATGCTGATGTGCGGATTCAGTTTATTCCATTTGCAAAGGGTGCAACTCGCTGCGATTGGCTAGCCGCTGCGGATGTGTTTGTTTTGCCTTCAAATGATGAAAATTTTTGTATTGTTGCTATTGAAGCTGTTGCGTCCGGAACCCATTGTTTGCTTTCCGATCGTGTGGGTGCAATCGAATATCTTCCGGAAGAAAACTGCTCGGTGTGCCCTCGGGTCAAGGATTCCTGGGTTAAGGCTTTGCAGCGATTGAAGGCCGAGCGGATTCCGCAGCGAATTGCGGACCCGGCTGTATTAAATCAGTTTTCGCAAGAAACCGTTGGTTTAAAATGGATTGAGGTTTATGAAAACGGAAAAAAATGAGCTGAGTATTTCTGTTGATCAGGAATATGCCCGGGTCGTGGACGAACTGCGTAACCTATCCGCGGAATATGGAACCAATTCGCCATGCACATATCTGATGGATTATTCACCTCGGATTAAGGCGCAGATTCATGAGCTGCTTAAGTTGATTCATGAAAAAGGGACTTCTGGAGCTCGATTATTGTCCATTGGAGGGTGGCCGGGAATTTCAGGTATTGTACTCAGCCGACTGACGGGAATCGAGGTGACCCTCATAGATCATCCTGCGGTATTGGGAGGCGATGCTTCCTTATTTTATGAACAAAATGGATTGAACGTTGTTGCATACGACTTTGCGGAATCAGTTCATACGCCCATACCCGTTGCTGATAATTTTGACATTATCGAATGTTGCCAATGCATTGAACATTGGAATTTTAACCCGGTATTCGCATTCAAGGATTTATTCGGTAGAGTTTTGAGTCCATCGGGGTCTATGTTTATCACAGTCCCGAACGCGGTGAGTCTTTATCGGCGTTTGTTTACGATGATGGGCTTCAATCCGTATCCGGCGATTCGGTCGTTTATTGATTCGGCAGAAGGTCTTCCGGGAGCTGAGGTCTCTCCGCATTGGCGTGAATATACGATGAACGACCTTGTGGAGTTAATGGGAGCCACGGGGGGAGAGTGTGTCATGCAGCGAAGGGCTCATCATAAATTGCTATATAAGATGTCGATCTTTCAGCGGATTCATCAGGCATTGCATTTCGCTCATCCGGCTTTAAAGTCAAACTTGGAGATTGTCGTGAAAAGGAAGCATGGCGTTGATACCACTCAGAGCCGGGAGGGACATGCGAATTCTTAATCTAGGGTGCGGAAACAAAGTCTGCGATCATCCAGATGTGATCAATATTGATTGGTCGATCGAGTTGCGCTTGCGGCGTAACCCATTGATGCGCAGTCTGGTATCCAAGTGCATTGGCGGTGAGCGTAAGCGCCGGTTTGACGCGTTGCCGAGTAACATTATGGTGCATAATCTCAAACGAGGGATTCCGTTTGAAAGCAACTCGGTCGATATGGTGTATCATTCGCACCTGTTGGAGCATTTGGATCGCACTGTTGCTGAAGAGTTTCTCCAGGAAATAAAACGAGTATTAAAACCTGGCGGAGTGCAGCGCATTGTTGTTCCGGATCTGGCGGTCATTGCCAACTCCTATCTTGAGCATCTAAAAGAATGCGAGAAAAATGATCAAGAGGCCCGGAAACATGACGAATATATTGCGAGTCTCATTGAGCAGAGTGTGAGGCGTGATGCCTATGGATCGAGCCAACAAAAGCCAGTTTTACGAATGCTGGAAAATCTGGTTCTTGGTGATGCCCGTCAGCGCGGCGAAACGCATCAGTGGATGTATGACCGGATTAATCTTTGCAATTTATTAATCCGGCTGGGATACCGGAATCCTGTAATCCAATCCTATGATAGCAGCTCGGTGGATACATGGGCACTCTATGAATTGGATTTGAACGATGCGGGGCGTGAGTACAAGCCGTTTTCACTGTACGTTGAAGTCAATAAATAACGCAATCACCTGCGATATCAGGACGATACATGATAGAGAATAAAAAAGGTTTTTTGGGTGCTATACTGTTGTTCGGCATTCTGTTTGTCGTGATTTCCTTCCGCTTTATAGGAGGCGATCATGTCTTGATGACTACGGACGCGATTATCAGCGGGGGCAGCCGAATTGGCATCGAAGCGGTGCGCCTGTTCCCTCCGAGCTGGAGAGACTTTTTGCTTTTAGGTTTGCCGGCTGCCGGAGCGATGCAGGTCCCTACCATATTGAAGGTTTTTGTTCCGGCGATTATTTGGAATAACCTGACCTATTTTTTCGCCTGCTTTTTGACGGCTATTGCCGGGATGTATAGCCTACGCCATCGGATCAAGACGGTTTATGGGTGGATTTTTTTCGGAATTTCGAGTGCGTGGGTGGGCAGTAATCTGACTCTGCTGTATGCAGGTCATGGTTTTAAACCCTATGTAGTTTTGTTTTTTGTTTGTTCGCTGATTCCCGTCGGTCGAGCTGCTGTAGGATCGGTGTCCGCGTCTTTGGTGTGGGGAGGGTGCGTTGGGTTGATGTTTGCCCAGCAACCGGATGTTGCGCTGTTCTTCGCTATATTTTCCGGGGTCTATTTTGTTTTCCGTCTGTGGAAACTTCAGGGATTTAAACCGCTAAAATGGCTTAAGTGTCTTGTTCCGGCGCTAGTCATTGCTTTCATGTTCGCGGCGGG
>CAKZQV010000286.1 GCA_937141895.1 uncultured Verrucomicrobiota bacterium | reverse complement strand
TGGGACTTTCTTCGATGGTAGTGATCCCCATCCTGACCACCTATCTTTGGTCCGGCGAGACCTGGTACCTCTGCGGAAAAAAAGCCTGGTCGCAGAATGTGGCCGTGAACTCTTCGGAAAGAATCATGAACCAAATCCGCCTGGCCTCCTCCATTCATGCGATCGACCTGCAAGGTAATTGGATCCAGCTGGGCTATCCCGACGGAACCGCCGCCACCATTGCCTACACGAACAGCCCGTATGATACAAATGGAGGTGCCATCGGATTGTTCCGCCAGGGTCAGAACCCTTTATGGTACTCAACCAGCGGCGTAACAGAAATGATGAACTCGGAGGGTGGAGATCCTGGCGTATTTTCCTATGTTAACTCAACGACCAATGCCGTTCAGGTTCAATACCGCATTTCACAACCTTCTGCTCAGGGCGTCCGGGATTCGGGCGACAGTGCTTATGCCGTTAAAATGAGATTTATCACGGCGCTGAGAAATACCAATTAGCCAAACCGACACAGGAAAGGTTGCCCATCATGAACCAAACGATTCCAGCGTTAAAAAAAGCAGGCTCCACACTTGTCCTAGCCATCGTCATGCTCTCTATATCAAGCCTGATCATCGGCAGCGTAGTCGGATTGACTACACAATATTCGAACGACCTAAAGCGAAGCATTGCCCGGGAAAGAGCTCTCTTCCTAGCGGATTCAGGCATTCGCTATGCGTTCAGTCAGTTGAAAGCAGGAAAAGATTACGTAGTTTCTTTTGAGGAATCGCAGGCTTTGTTTTCCGACACCTCTGCATATGACGGTGCAGACTGGGGGTTTTCATCTTATCCGCTGATTAACGTAGCAGGAAAAACCAACCGGTTGGTGGTGGTTGGAAAATATGCAGACCTGAAACAGTGTATCGAAATCCGGTGTAGCGATACTGCGGAGGGCTCGCAGGTCACCAGTATCTTTAAAAAAGCAGTGTACGAAGGGGATCCCGGATCAACTCTTACGTTCTACAATGACGATTTTATTGATGGTCCGGTACACGCCGAAGGAAATATCGCGGCTAACGGAAGCAACCTCCCTTACTCGGAAAAAGATGACACCTCCGACCTTTCGCTGGATGAAGGAGAAGGCTGGCAGGAAGCGGGAACATTGCAGACGTTCTCAGGTCCCCTGTCCCTCGAAGAATACAACGCCTATATCGACTCCGTCGATTCCTACGAGAGCCATTTTAATGTGAATGGAACGTATGATCCCGGCGAGGCGTTCATTGATTCCGAAGGGAACGGCGTTTATGACCCCGGAGAACCTTTCACCGATTCCGATGGAGATGGAATTTACGATGGCGGCGACAGCTATATCGACCGGAATAATAACGGTCGGTATGATGAAGGAACAGATACCGTTGTTGATAAGGGAAATGGGCGGTACGACGCCGGCGAAAGTTTTACGGATGGCTCGGGCCTGCGCGACAATGGCCAATACGATCCGGCTGGCGGTTATTATGATTCCGACGGAAGATGGCAGGAGGAATATACAACAACCGAACGGGTATTGAAAAAATGGGGACCGTGGAGCTGGTACGTCAACGAAACAGTCACCAAATCCTGTGCTGACTGGCCGGCCGAACAATTTGAGGATCTCGGCGATGGAACCTATCAGCCCGGGGAAAGCTTTGTGGATATCGGCAACGGATACTGGGATGAAGGCGAACTTTTTTACGATGACCGGAATGGCGAATACGATATCGGAACAACGGCTCGTGGCTCCATATACGGTATGGATGATCCGGCGCCCGGAGAATTAGAAGCAACCGGAAACAATAAGTCCATTAAACCATCGGACCTTGCAAGCATGTACTATCATATTCACCGTGACGAAGCGGCACCGACCGGCGCCTTCCAGGAATGGGGACATGATGTGGCCGTAACGTCCAGCGATTTCGATGGATATCTGCTCAAGGATACCTCTAAACCGGAACATATTTTCATCCGAAACCCACCAACAAGCGGCAGTACAAGAGAAGATAATGAAACTGTTTACGGACGTTCATACACCCCTATCTACTACACAGATAAAGAAGGAAAAAGGCTTAGAGACTCGAGAGGGAATTATATTCGGGTAGACGACTACTTCCTCGAAGATCCAACCGATTCCACCTACAACTCCTATGACTCATCCAAAAGCATTGACGGAACCGTGAATACGGCTCCGATGTATCTTGATGTTAAAGAAAACGGCAATGAAAAAGTCTATTATGTTGAAGGCAACGTCTACATCCACTCGCCGAGAGCCTATTCCATGCGATTCCGCGAACCGGGCACCAAAATCACGATTGTGGCCAAAGGAAACATAACCATTTCTGACGAATTTTATTATAATGCGGACTATCCCGAAGACATCAACCGAACCGGGATGAACAGCTCTGTGGTCGAAGACGCACAGGATGGGTTATGCCTGATTGCCCTGAAAAACCCCAATCTGTTTAACGCCCCAAGCGGCAACATATATATCGGCGACCGACAGTTTGGAACCGGCGGCAGCATTCATTCCATGCTGTATGCGGAAAATAACTTTGTGGATAATAATGTCAGCACCAGCGGGCAGCCCTTCATCAGTATTTACGGCAACATGGCAGCGGGAAACCAGGTTGCAATCAACCGCAACGAATCAACCCGTCTAGATGTAACGATGGACCGACGCGTCAACGACAGCACCCTCTATCTGCCGGGACTTCCCCCTCCGATGACGGGCGATGCCACCACCGTTGCGGCGAAATCAGAGAGTTGGGAAAAAGTGCCCGGCTCCTGGAAAATGGTGCTGTACCGCGATCTCGATTTTTAGCCGTGTCGTATTCAACACCTCACAGTATTCATCCAGATCAACCCTTTCAACATACGGCACCTGACGCGTTCCACGAATCAACTGGAGATCACATGAAAAAACCGGCCCGTACGATGCTTTTTGCCACACTCCTGCTTTGCAACGCGGGCTTTTCGCAAGTTTCGCAGCAACCTGCCGATGCAGAAAGAATATGGGGAATCCCTCAAAACGGGAAACTGGATGCGTCCGGAAGAGGAGTTCTCCAATACCAGAAAAACGGTACCACCGTTTTCCTGCATTATGTAAATGGAATCTGTATGCTGGCCGACTATAAAAAAGACACACTCACCGAACGGGATATAGACAGTCTGTTGCGGCTTAATAACGGCAACACAGGTTGGAATGAAAAAGTGCTGAAAAACAACCTGAAATCAGAAAATCCTCCGCTCAGAGAGTGGATGCGTGCTGATAAAACGGCCATTGCCAGTCTCTACAAAAATCAACTTCGCGTGCGCGGCAATCAGAAACTTCTGACCCAGCCGGCAATGAGTAACACCCAAAAAAAACCGGAAAAACTTCCAGCCATTGGAACCCCGGAAGCAGAAGCTGTTGCCATCCTCGGCCGAGCCGAACAAGGGGAAATGCAAGGAGATACCCTTATTTTGTATTACCCGTGGGGCCTCCTGCGCATTAGCAACAACAAAGTCTCCTCCATCCAGTAGCAGTCCGCGGCACATTATGCACTGCGGCTCCGATACCCTCTCTTTATTCGAACCGCGGCCTTTCCTGCCGACGTTCATAGCATTCCTTAATTCCTGCGCTTGACTCGCCCTAACAATCTAAACAAAATGGGCCGGCAAAAGGATGCAAAATCTATGAGCAAGAATGAATA
>CAKZQV010000285.1 GCA_937141895.1 uncultured Verrucomicrobiota bacterium | reverse complement strand
CAGTGCCGGTCATTACAACGAAGACCGTTCGGGCAACAAAGGCTGCGAACCGGAAGCCGTGGAATTCGGCACATTCTATGGTCGTAAATTCCTGTTTATCGGCTCTGAACGCGCAAATGCCGTTGGTGTTTACAGTCTTTCCCACCGCGGAAAACTGACCGCGGAACAGCTCCTGCCAACCGGTATCGGTCCGGAGGGACTGAAGGTTATCGAAAATCGTGGTCTGTTCGTTGCTTCAACAGAAAAAGACGAAGAAGACGCTGGCATCCCGACCATGATCAATATTTTCGGTCTGGGCAAAGGGTCGGCGTTCTATCCGATGATTGAGTCCAAGAACGACGAAAACGGAACCCCGATTCCGTGGGTGGCCCTATCCGGTTTGACGGCAGACCGCCGGAACCCGAACAAACTGTATGCGGTCAGCGACTCCTTCCTTTCGGAAGGGTTCATCTACACCATCAAAGCCAACACGCACCCGGCGAAGATCATGAACCGTATCCAGGTGACCGGCGCATCCGAATCTCTCGACCTCGAAGGGATTGCCATGGGCCGCGACGGAAAATTCTGGCTGGCGTCTGAAGGCAATGCGAAATCCAGACCGAACATGATGCTGAAGGTGGATACCGACGGCACCGTTCTTGAAGAGATTCGCCTGCCAGCCTTCCTCGAAGACAACGCCCGCAAAAACGGATTCGAAGGTATCGCAGTTACTGGACGTCCGGGAAAAGAAATCGTATATGTGGCCATACAGCGCGCATGGCCGGACGCCGGCGACACAGATAAAGTTCAGACCAAAATCGGGCGCTACGACGTGGCTTCCGCCGAATGGACCTTTGTTTACTATCCGCTGGAAAGCGAAGGCAATGGCGGTTGGATTGGCCTGTCTGAACTCACGCACATTTGCGGAAACTGGTTTGCGGTCATCGAGCGCGACAAAGGCTGGGGCCCAACCACCGGCCTGAATGCTGAGCTTAAATCGGTTTATTTGATCCGTCTTGGAAAACATGATTTTAAGCCCTATACCCACACCCTCAAAACCATTCGCAAATTTGAATGGGCCGACCTGCAGCCTGCTCTCGATGCCGCCAGCATCTGGGGCTCCGAAAAACTGGAAGGCCTTGCGGTCACCAAAAAAGGCAGAGTTTACGTCGTAACCGATAACGACGGCGTGGATGATGCCACTGGCGAAACCGTGTTCCTGCGCATTCGTTAAATAGCAGCTTTGCCAAACCTCGGAAAGGTCGGCCTCCGGGCCGGCCTTTTTTTGTATCCGCTTGAAAGGTTTACGGCTCTTTTCCGAACAGGAGGCAATTAAACCCACGGAGAATAACGTGTACACCTTATATAAAGAAACTTTAGTCGAAACCACCATGGAGAAGGCATGGGATTTTATTCGCTCGCCGGCCAACCTCAATCTGATCACCCCCGACGACATGGCCTTTGAAATCATCACGGACCTTCCGGATGAAATGACCGAGGGCATGCTGGTTCAATATAATGTTCAGCTTCCACTTCTTGGAAAACAACCTTGGCTCAGCGAGCTGAAACACATTGTGCCGGGTAAATCCTTTGTCGATGAACAAAAAGTCGGGCCGTATAAGCTCTGGTATCACTATCATGAAATCCGCCCGGAAAAAGGCCGCGTATTGTTCATCGACCGGGTCACCTATGAAGTTCCATTCGGCCTGCTGGGCAAACTTGTTCATGCCCTGTTTATCGGCAAAACGCTGGAGCGGATTTTTAAATTCCGCGAAACGCGTTTTAATGATCTTTTGGGCCCGGAAACCATCGTTCCGCTACACGCCGAAAAAAAAGTTCATCTTCGGTGAAAGGTTTTTCCCCGCTCTTCGAACATCCGCTGTTCGCCGGAGGCATGACGCCGACGGCACCGAGTAACCGCAACCCGGACTTGATATCCGGATAGGAGTTGTACCATGAAAATGTATCGCAAGATGCTAATGACCATAGCGGCCTTCTGTGCCGTCACGTTGGGTGCCACGGCGTCACCTTTGTATTACACCATCCTTCATGCCCTGGATCAGGACACTATGGAAGTCTTCAAGGATGGTGGATCAGGTTCGCTCAGTGTTTCAACCGATGGTGGCGAAAGCTATCACAAAATCTCGAGCTTCCGTTTCGATCATTATGGACGAGCAGTCGCAAGGACTTATGCATTGAATAAAGTTCCGGACGATGCTGCCGTCAAGTTGGTGGCCAGTTTCAATGAAAGCGACAAAGGGCAACCGGTGGATACCGTGGTTGAAACCACGGTTGCGGAATTCAAAGAAGAGTTGATGCCGTACAAACGATATCGCTGGCTGACCTATGCCCCCGTCTATGTGGGCTATGAATCGTTGCCCAGCATTGTCGACATTGCCGTGAATGATCCGGAAGGACGTTTCAGCAAACTCGTGGCCGCGGTGGTTCAGGAAGATCTGGCGGAAACTCTAGCGGGACCGGGCGATTTCACCGTATTTGCGCCGACCGATGATGCATTTGCCGCACTGGGATTGACCGATGAGGAATTACTCGGCCTGACGAACCTGAAAGAAATCCTGCTCTACCATGTGCTGCCCACGGCCCTCGATGGTAATGCGGTTGCGGCCGAAGAGATGCTCGAAACTCTCCTGAGCAAAGATGTTGAGGTTTCGATTGTAGGAGAAGACCTGTTCATCAACGACTCTAAAGTCATCATAGCAAATATCGAAGCATCTAACGGTATCGTACACGTGATCGACGCGGTTCTTCTCCCCCCAACCCTGCCGAATATTCCCGAAACCGCCGGTGCTGCAGGCGTGTTCACCAACTTGGTTGCTGCACTGCAAGCGACAGGACTGGACGCTGCACTGACGAACGAAGGTCCGTTCACGGTATTCGCCCCAACCGACGATGCGTTTGCAGCACTAGGTCTGACCGGCGATGACCTGCTTGCCGTGGAGAACCTAGCGGAAATCCTTCTCTATCATGTGGTTGATGGAAAACTGAAAGCTTCCGACGTTGTAGCGGTTGAGCGACTCACCACCCTGCTGGGTGAAGATGTGAAAGTTGATGTGGATGAAGAAGGGGTATTCATCAACGGTTCCAAGATCATTCTTGCCGATGTTAAAGCGGAAAATGGAATCATCCATGTGATCGACGCCGTACTGATTCCGGAAGAAATGCCCGACATCGTGGAAGTGGCCATCGCGGCCGAATTCGAAACGCTCGTATGGGCATTGCAGACCACTGGTCTTGACGAAGTCCTTCGTGGCGACGGACCGTTCACCGTGTTTGCTCCGACGGACGAAGCGTTCGAAAAACTTCCATCCTGGTTGCTCAGATTCCTCGTCAACAACCCGAAATATCTCGAACAGGTGCTGCTCTATCACGTGGTACCGGGTGACCTAGATGCGGAAGAAGTATTTGCAGAACGTTCACTAAGAACAGCCAATGGGCGCAGCATCTATCCTCGTTTGAAAGATGGAAAGCCGTTCATTAACGGTTCCGAAGTCATTGCTCCGAATGTCGAAGCGGCAAATGGAACCATTCATGTAATTGATAAAGTGCTAATCCCTTGGTTCAGATACTGATTTGACCCCACACACACGCATGTCCACTCCCTTGGCATGCACCCCGGCGTCCCGGACTCCACATCCGGGACGCCTTTTTATACCACGATCATTTGCCATTTCCGTGGATTGGAAATAAACTATCTGCATGAATGATAAAGAATTAACGAATCCCGAAGATTGGATTGCTGATCATGGCGACTATCTATTCCAGTTTGCGTTTGTACGATTACGCAACCGGGCCGCAGCGGAAGATGCGGTTCAGGAAACCTTCCTTGCCGGCTTCAAAGCGTTGGAGCGATACGACGGCGGCACCCCGGTCCGATATTGGCGACGCGGCATTCTGCGGCATAAAGTCGTGGATTATATCCGCAAAGCTTCCCGCGAAATTGCCGTGGACGAAACCGAGGGTAAAGAGATTCTCGACAGCCTCAAATTTAAAGCCTTCGGCATTCCAACCCAGCATCCGCCGGAATGGAAATTTGATCCCAAACACGCCTATGAACAGAAAGAATTCTGGGAAGTGTTTTATGGCTGTATGTCCAAATTAAAGGACTCCATGGGCCAGGCCTTCACGCTCCGCGAGCTCGAAGGATGGAGCACGGAAGAAATATGTAAGGAACTGAACCTCAAGCCGAACAATCTGTGGGTCGTCCTCCATCGCGCGAGGACACAGCTTAAGGGCTGCTTGGAAGCAAACTGGACCAGGACCTAATGGAGTAAAAATTATGATTGCCTGTAAACAAGTTGCAAAAGCTTTGGAACACCACCGCTACTATGAACTGCCTTGGTGGAGAAAAATCCCCATGTTCGCTCACATCAAACTTTGCGTGATGTGTGGAAAATATCACCAGCAGGTGGTGGACATGCAGAAGGGCGTTAAAAACTACCTAGAGCACGAAGAAGCTGGCGATGTTGAACCCGCCTACCATCTTTCTGACGAGGCCAAAGAGCGGATGAAAGCCGCATTCACGGAGAAAAAATGAGTGTTCCTGTCACCAGCGCACGAAGCAAAGTCTCAAGCTTCAGCATTCCCCTGCTGTTCATGCATGTTGCGTGCGCTGGTGTATTTTTTGTCAAAGGCGGATGGCCGGCCTTTATTATCTTCGCCCTCATGTATGTCCTGCATGTGTTTGCGCTGACGGCCGGGTATCACCGCTACTTTTCACACAAGAGCTATAAAACCAGCCGCGTTTTCCAGTTTATACTCGCCTTGCTCGGTACCACGGCGGCCCAGCGCGACCCGCTCTGGTGGGCCAGCCATCACCGGATGCACCATATGAATTCCGACACAGAAGACGATGTCCACTCTCCGCGTCACCATGGATTCTGGTGGGCACACATCGGATGGGTCATGAACCGGGAACTGCTCGAAACGGATCTAAACCGCGTCAAGGATTTTGCCAAATATCCGGAACTACTATGGCTGAACCGCCACCCCTATGCCCCGGCCTTCATCCTCGCCGTGCTCCTGCTGATCAACGGCAGTATGCTGGACTTCTTTTTTCCAAACCTTGGCGTGTCCGGCTGGCAGTTTGTTTTTTACGGATTTTTCCTGAGCACCGTCGCCGTATACCACGTCACTTTCTGCATCAACTCGATTGCCCATATGCATGGAAAACGCCGATTCGAGGTCGAAGACGACAGTCGCAACAACTGGCTGCTGGGCCTGCTCGCCATGGGCGAAGGCTGGCACAACAACCACCACCGCTATGCGGTATGTGCCCGCCAGGGATTTCGGTGGTGGGAACTGGATTTAAGCTATCTCATACTCCGCGGCCTTCAATCCGTCGGATTGGTATGGGACATTCGCGAGCCCCCAAAGAGTGTGCTGGCAGAAAGGAGATCCTAATGCAAACGCTTGAATATTTTGGCCCCATGCTACTGCATGGATTTATCGGATCCTTCCTCTTTTTCTCACTTCTATGGATTGTGCAGGTCATCCGTAAGGATGCCGGCGTGGTCGATATCGGCTGGACGGCCGGGGTCGGGGCCATGGCGGTTTATGCGGCCTGGATGGGCGATGGCTGGCTACCCCGCCGCATGCTGTTGGGAGCCATGGGCGGCATATGGTCCGCGCGACTAGTCCTCTATATTCTGAAAGATCGGATTATCTGCGAGAAAGAGGATTCGCGCTATCAGCGGCTCAGAGCCCACTGGGGTTCCAAAGCGCATGTCTGGTTTTTTGTCTTCTTTACTTCTCAATCACTTCTCGTGGTTTTATTCGCCCTACCCTTCCTGGCCGGTGCAAACAAGGCGGTCGCGCACCTTACCCTCTTCGATGTCCTGGCCGCCGGCATGTGGCTAAGCGCCATGGTCGGCGAATGGATCGCCGATTATCAATTGGCGCGTTTTCGGAACAATCCATCCAACCAGGGAAAAGTCTGTCGAGATGGCTTATGGAACCGGTCGCGACACCCGAATTATTTTTTTGAATGGCTGCACTGGTTTGCCTATGTGCTGCTGGGGGTCGGCACACCGGGATTTATCCTCACACTGGTCGGCCCTGCGGCCATGTATCTTTTCCTTATGAAATTGACGGGTATCCCACACGTCGAGCGCGAATCGCTTGCGAAGCGCGGAGACGCGTATCGCGAATATCAGGAAACCACACCCATTCTGATCCCTTGGCCAAAAAAAAGAAAAACGGCGTAAGGAATCCTGGCCCTTCACGAACCCCCAGCAACGGAGATTAAACATGATTGATTTGATGGAACTTGCTGAAAAAGGAAAAATGCCCGACGCCGCCATTCGGGCCGGGATTCGTAAATTGTTGCGCGACCGGGTTCGTCTAGAGTCCAAAGCATCCGGTGAAGACCAGATGGAAGAGCTCTTTAAATTTATTCGCATGATGGAAAAGAGTCCGGTGGCCGTGGCCACCGACACAGCCAACGAACAGCACTATGAAGTGCCTTCAGACCTGTTTCAGCTCTTCATGGGATCACATCTGAAATACAGCTGCGGCTACTGGCCCGTGGCCGATACCACTTTAACTGAATCCGAAGATTACATGCTGGAGCTCACCTGCAAACGGGCCGGCATTGAAGATGGGATGGACATCCTCGATCTGGGATGCGGCTGGGGGTCGCTTTCGCTCTGGATGGCGGGGCGATACCCTCATTCAAATATTGTGTCCGTTTCAAATTCCCGGACACAGAAAAAGTTTATCGATGCCCGCGGATTCAATAACCTTGAAGTGATAACCAGCGACATCAACGACCTGCAGCTGGCGCGTCGGTTCGACCGGGTCGTCTCGGTTGAAATGTTTGAGCACATGCGCAACTGGCCGGAACTGCTGAAGCGGATTAATACCTGGCTCAAACTCAACGGCGAACTATTTATTCACATCTTTGTCCACCGCGAGCTGGCCTATCTCTTCAACGAAGAAGGTCAGGTCAACTGGATGGCTGAACACTTTTTCAAGGAAGGCATGATGCCTTCCGAAAATCTCCTCACCCTCACCAACAACGACATGGTGGTCGATCGGATGTGGCGCGTGAATGGGCGGCACTATGCGAAGACGCTGCGCGCGTGGCTCGACCGGATCGACCACAATGAAGAAAACGCCATCGCCGTGCTGGAGCGCGATCTCGGGCCGGAGGGGGCCCGGCTTCAGTTCGGCCGTTGGCGCATTTTCTTTATGGCATGCGAAGAATTATTCGGATTCAAGGGAGGTGAAGAATGGTACGTTGCACATTACTTAATGAGAAAGCGGTAGTCCTCATGTTTTCAGCACTGCTCACTGTGACCGGCTGTACGTCGAAATCAAAAGACCGGTCCCCCGACTGGTCGCGGAATACGGAAGCCGTTCAACGCATGAAGGACGCCCCCACGTTTGCGGCCGGTTCTGATGCCGAGGAAAAAGCGCTTCAACGATTCAACGATTTCTATGAGGAATATTCCTACGACGCGATCAAAGAAGGCGTGCGCGGTATCTATGCCGAAAACGCCTGGTTCGGAGACCCCTTCCATATTGTCGAAGGCATTGACGATATTGAGCATTATTTTCTGGTGATGGCCGAGCCCGTGGAATCCTGCATCTTCATCGTCGACTCGGTGCAGCGCAGCGGAGATGAATATTTCGCGCGCTGGACCATGGAGCTGGAATCTAAAGCGGCCAAGGGTGAGCTGATTAAAACCATCGGCATTTCGCACATGAAATTTAATCCGGAAGGAAAAATCATCTTTCAGCAGGATTACTGGGATGCCAGTTCCATGCTCGACCGGCTGCCCATCGTGGGATACTGGACTCGCCTTGTGAAAGACCGAATCGAAAAAGGACTCGAAAAATGAACCTAAAAACTAATCACCTGATATGGAAGGATCGACGTCCTCGTCGACCACGGACAACGGGGACGTTGTCCCTCCACTCCCTGCTTATCCTTTGCTCACTTACTCTCACCAGTTGCACTACGGCCGACAAGGAGGTCTCAGTGAATTCACTCTATGACATTAACGTTGAATCCATTTCCGGTGACTCGGTCAAGCTGGAGGAATACAAAGGAAAAACACTATTGATCGTCAACACCGCCAGCAAGTGCGGATTCACCGGACAATATGACGGCCTGCAGGAACTGTATGAAACCTATAAAGATCGTGGCTTCGTCGTGCTCGGTTTTCCATCCAATGATTTCCTGAAACAGGAACCGGGAAGTAATGAAGAGATCGCCTCGTTCTGTAAATTGAACTATGGCGTAACGTTTCCAATGTTTGGAAAAATTTCAGTTAAAGGTTCCGACCAGCACCCTCTCTATACCTACCTGACTTCCACAGAGGCCAACCATGACTTTGGCGGAAAAATTTCATGGAACTTCAACAAGTTTCTGATTTCGCCAGAGGGTAAGGTAGTGGCTCGTTTCGGCAGCCGGGTAAAGCCGCAGGATGAAAAAATCATAAATGCGATCAACAAACAGGTGGCGAAGTAATGAAGCGCATCCTTTTCAGTCTGGTTTTTTTAGCTCTGGCGGGTTGCAAGTCAACACGGGATCTCAAGGTGGTGAACGATTTCAACCCCGACCGATATATGGGGGTTTGGTATGAAGCGGCACGATATCCTCATGGTTTTGAAAAAGGCATGAGCAATGTTTCCGCCACCTACACGCTCAATGAAGACGGCACGATCAAGGTCCTCAATAAAGGCTATGTAGAGGACGAGGCGGAATGGGAAACGATTGAAGGGGTGGCCAAATTAAAGAGCGACCCGAACGTCGGTTGGCTCAAGGTCAGTTTCTTTAAGCCCTTTTACGCCTCGTACAAAATCGTCTATCTCGACGACGCCTATACCCAAGCGATCATTGCCGGCCCAACCTATGGTTATCTGTGGATCCTCGCGCGCGATCCGGATCTCCCGGAAACCGAAAGGGAACGCTTGATTAAAAAAACCGAACAGCTGGGCTATGAGCGCGAAAAAATAATACTCGTAGACCAGTCAAAAAATCTAAAATGAAAACCCTGATAACCAGCTTAGTGCTCACCGCCCTGCTCTGCAGCTCCGCTGCAGCGGCAACCGTCGGGGGTATCACCCTACCGAAAAAACAGGGCGATTTAGAATTGAGCGGTGCGGGACTCCTGCGGAAAGGCTTCATTTTCAAAATCTATGTCGGGGCGCTTTATGTGGCGGAACCCGAGCACACGCGCAATATTCTCAGCAATGTGCCGAAGCGCATCGACATTCACTATTTTCATCACACACCAAAAAAGCACATGCTTCGCGTGGCCGATGAAACCCTGCAGAACAATCTGACGGATGAACAATATACAGCCCTGCTTCCAAAGATTGGAAAACTGCATGACGTATTCC
>CAKZQV010000284.1 GCA_937141895.1 uncultured Verrucomicrobiota bacterium | reverse complement strand
ATTTTGAGCACGTTATAAAACTGCACCGAATTTCCGGAAGGAATGGCGCCGTCATAGATTTCTTTGGGTCGGACAATCAGTTTTTCGGCGTCGTCGGCCGTCATGAAATATCCGCCGCCCGATTCATCCAAAAACGATGCATTCAGAATTTCATTATAGTTCAGCGCTGTTTCCAGATAGTGGACATTCAACGTGCTTTCATACAATTCCAGCAACCCGAACATCATAAAGGCATAATCCTCCAATTGTCCGGGTACCGCCGTATGGCCTTCCCGCCAGCGATGCCACAGTTTTCCATTGTCCATTCGCATTTCGGCTTCAACAAAAGCATTCGCTTTTGCTGCCGCATCTACATATTTGGGCTCTTTGAACGCACGCCCCGCTTTGGCAAAGGCCGCCATCATCAGGCCATTCCAATCAGCCAGCACCTTCGTATCTTTCAGTGGATGTATCCGTTTTTCACGAACCTCGAACATCTTTTTCCGAGGATTGGAAATTCGCGCGGCATTTTCTTTCGATAAAAGTACGCTCAAGTGCGGGATATTATTGGGATTGAGCTGCCCCGACGATTCATCGCGAAAATTACCGTCCTCACGGATATTCCAAACCTTGGAAATAAAATCATAGTCATCGCCGACGATCGACTTTACCTCATCGGCTGACCAGATATAGAAAAGCCCCTCTTCGCCTTCAGAGTCCGCATCTTCAGCCGAATAGAATCCGCCGCCAAGATGACGGGGCAGGCGGGCCGCCTGCGGCATGCTCTCGGTATCGCCCGCATCCTGCGGGCCACGTCCTTCCGGCACCGTCATGTCTCGCAGAACATATTCGAGAATTTCTTCCGTCACCTGTTTATAGAGCGGCTTTCCGGTCAGCTCATAGGCTTCGGTATAGGCCATCGCCAGCAGTGCTTGGTCATAGAGCATCTTTTCAAAGTGGGGCAAGAGCCACTCGCGATCCGTGGAATAACGATGAAAGCCAAACCCGATCTGGTCAAAAACTCCGCCCTTTCGCATTTCCTCCAGCGTGTGTTCGGCGGCATCGATGCCTTCTGGCTCGCCCTGACGAAGCAGAAACACCAATAGGTGCGGCGTCGGAAATTTAGGGTGCGAACCGAAGCCGCCCTCCTTTTTATCGTACTGTTTCATGAGCTCATCATATCCCAGTTTAAGCAGTCCGGCCCCCAGCTCCGCACCTTCACCGCCCTGCTGTTGCGCAAGGATCTGAGTGATTTGTTCGGAAGATTCTAGAATCTTCGGACGCTCATTTTTCCAGACCTCGGAAATTCGGGGGATCAATTCCTTCATCCCGACCCGCCCATAGCGTCCTTCCGGCGGAATATACGTGGCCGCATAAAAGGGCTCTTTTTCGGGCGTCATCACTAGGGTCAGCGGCCAGCCGCCCTGCCCGGTGATCATCTGGCAGACGGTCATGTAAATATGATCAATATCCGGCCGTTCTTCGCGGTCCACTTTAATGCAGATAAACGCCTCGTTCATTAATTGGGCAATTTCTTCATTTTCGAACGATTCGTGTTCCATCACGTGACACCAGTGACAGGTGGCATAACCGATGGATAGAAAAATGGGTTTATCCTCCTTTTTTGCTGTTTCGAAGGCGGCTGAACCCCACGGATGCCAATCCACCGGATTATGCGCGTGCTGCAACAAATACGGGCTTTTTTCGTTAACCAAGTGGTTTGTAAAGGAGTGGAATTTGGATTCTGTCATAGGATTTGCGTCCAGTTGCCCATCAGGGCCAGCGTTAGAATGAACCATGGAAATTTCATGCGCCCGAATATGAGACCATATTAGTGCTACTACGAGATATTTTAAGGGCAGAAAAATACACGACAGAAAAATGGTGTTCATTTCTTATATTTGTTTGCCGTTTATTTTTCAGCCAAATAAAAAATACCTCTCCCCCGATCTGCCGTCACTTTTTCAAAGGAAACCCTTGCGCAACCCTATGCGTATCCCTATATTGCGCGGCTTAATTAACCGGAAGTTCCGGTTAGAAGCGAAGGCTGCCCGTGCCTCGGGTAGGTCAAAGCGGATTGTTTATTAACTAGAGTAAACTAGAAGGAGAGGCAAAAAATGGCTGAGTCATTTACTAAAACTGTGTCTATACAGGATCTGCTCGACGCAGGTCTGCACTTTGGTCACCAGACCAAACGTTGGAACCCGAAAATGAAGCGCTACATCCACGGCGCAAAAAACGGGATCTACATCATCGATCTGAACAAAACCATGTCCCAGATCGAACTGGCGAAAACCTTCCTGAACGACGTCGTGATGCGCGGCGAAAAAATTCTGTTCGTCGGCACCAAAAAACAGGCCCGCGAAATTTTCAAGGAAACGGCTGAAAGCACCAACCAGCCTTACGTCGTTTACCGTTGGCTCGGCGGCATGCTGACCAATAACAAAACCATCCGCTCTTCCGTTGCCCGTATGCGTGAACTGCAGAAAATGCAAAATGACGGCTCCATGGACAAGCTGCCTAAAAAGGAAGTTTCCGTTCTGCGCCGCGAGCTCAACAAGCTCGAACGCAACCTGACTGGTATCGGCCACATGGAAAAGAAACCGGGCGCCCTGTTTGTGGTCGACCTGAAGCGTGAACATCTGGCCTTGGCAGAAGCCAAGCGTCTGAACATTCCGGTGGTTGCCCTGGTTGACACCAATGCGGATCCGGACCTCGCGGACTACCCGATCCCGGGCAACGACGACTCCCTCCGTTCGGTGGGCCTGATTGCTGACATCCTCGGCGAAACCATCAAAGCGGCCGACGCCGAATACACAGCAAAAGCCAAAGCGGAGCGTGAAAAACGCGAAGCTGCTGAAGCTGTAGAGCGCGAAAAAGCCAAAGCCGCCCGCGAAGAGCGCCAGAAAAAAGAAGCCGAAGATAAGAAGAAGCGCGAAGAAGTGCTGAAGAAAATCAAAGAGCAGAAGAAAAAAGCGGACGAAGCCAAAAAAGCTGAAAAGGCCGCTGCTAAGGCTGAAGAAGTAAAAGAAGAAGCTCCCGCCGCCGCTGAAGCTCCGGCGGACAAGCCGGCCAAGGAAGAAAAGGCTGAAAAAGCACCTGTCGCTGAAGAAGCACCTGCTGAAGCTTCCGCCGACGCTGAAGCTCCGGCGGACAAGCCGGCCAAGGAAGAAAAGGCTGAAAAAGAACCTGTCGCTGAAGAAGCTGCCGCAGAAGAGAAAAAACAAGACTAATCCCGGGAGACTTAGAAAAATGGCTATTACTGTAAAAATGATTAAGGAACTTCGTGATTCCACCTCCATGGGGATCAACGATTGTAAAAAAGCGCTCGAGCAGACCGAGGGCGATTTTGATGCTGCTGTAAAAATTCTGCGTGAAAAAGGTGCGGCTGTTGCGGCCAAACGTGCGTCCAAAGAAGCGAATGAAGGTATGGTGGCCTCCATTGTTGCTGACGATGGAAAAGCAGCCGGCATGATCGAAGTGAACTGCGAAACTGACTTCGTTACCCGTAACGAAGATTTCCAGGCGTTTGTTGAAGAGCTTCGTCAGGATGCGCTGAATCACGAAAGCGATAAAATGGCCGAAGGCGTTGCCGATAAAGTGGAAGCCAAAGTGGCTTCCATCGGCGAAAAAATTCAGCTACGTCGCAATGTTAAATGGACGGTTGAAGGTACAGGCTCCATCGCTACCTACATTCACATGGGCGGTAAAGTGGGCGTTCTGCTCGAACTCGGTTTCGAAAAAGAAGAAACTGCAGCTTCCCCGGTCTATCAGGAACTCGCCAAGGATCTCACCCTGCACGTTGCAGCGGCGGCTCCGCAGTACCTGACCCGCGACGAAGTTCCGGCTGAACTGCTGGAAGAAGAAATGGACATCGCACGCAAGCAGCTCGAAGGAAAGCCGGAAAACATCATGGAAGGCATCCTCAAGGGTAAAGCTAACAAGTTCTACAGCCTGATCTGCTTCATCGAGCAGGGCTTCGTGAAGGAAGACAAACAGTCCATCACCCAGCTGCTGGAAGAAAAAGGCAAGGAAATCGGCGACACCATTACGGTGAAACGCTACATCCGCTACCAGCTCGGCGCATAATTCAAACGCTTAGATTGAATACAAAAAGCCCGTCATCACGACGGGCTTTTTTTATGTCCATAAATCCGTGTTTGCACATGAAGTCAGTATGGTCATATCGTTTCCAAAATCTGCCGAACAAAAAACCGCGCGGAAGCGCGGTTAGTCTAAGTCAGTACTACTTCAATCAGTCTTCTGATTCCTCTTCCTGACGTTTTCTTTCCTCAATGTCATCCACAACGTCCTGCATCATCACCGTAGGCAGGACAAACTTACCATGCACAAAAGAACCGGTAATGCTTGCGATCTCCCCACGCAGAACACCATAGAGAATGGTCATCGTGTTAACCCGGCAGAGATAAGCAATTTGCTTGTCTTCCATGTCCTGAGGGAATGTGAAAAAACCAACAATTTCCGCCTCAATCTCATAAGGACAAAGAGGACGTTCATCGTCAGGACTTGCCGTCATCTGGAACGTCATCTGCATGCGGACACGATGATCGTCATCACAGGAGGAGGCGAGGTCGTAATCAAAGGCAACCTGACCTGAACGCTTGTCAGAATTCACATCGTAATCCAATGGAGTTACATGGATATGATTCAAAAAGAAATCATCTAAGTTACATACTAGCTTCATGAAAAAAACCTCTCTTTAAGCAGCCAACTCATAGGATTCGTCTGCGGCCTGTATTCGGCGGGTAGCACGGCATTCCTTTTGGGGTTTGATAGTGGAAAACAGTTCTTCCATACTACTCAAAGCAGAAACGCCCTGATCAAAATGCAGAAACCTTCCAGCCACGGAAGCCGTGTAAAGCGGCTCAAACTCAAGTTTTACACGAAGACCTACCTTCATACTGAGTTCAGCAACCGTTTTGAGCGTAAAGTTCTTAGGCTTCTCTGTATTCAAAATCGAGCTGATATACTGGCGATCTTTCCCCCACGATTTTGCTAGTTGGCTTTGGCTCATATCCAGCACATCCATTTGGCCCAGAATTTTATTGATAAACAGTCCGCCCATCACTTTTGCGGTCACCTCCGGATTGCAGGCCAATGCACGGTGTGCTTCTTCCATCCCTTTAAGATCGGGTTCAGGCAAAGAAACGGCTTCTTCAAATAGTGCTTTAAGTTCCGGGGTCAGGTCGTTGGTGTCCATGGGTTACCTCCGTTGTTGAAAATATCGTTGTTTCAATTGGGCACATTGGCTAAATGACATATTTTGATCGCCCTGTCCCTTTTCAAACGTATTGGTGCAAATGATCAAGTTTTCGTCGTCTTCATCATAAAAAAATAGGACACGCGCTTTTCCTGCGCGTTCAGTGTTCTCATTAAAGGCGCGAAATTCATAAACTTCGCCATTTTCTGGATTTCTGTTCTTTTTGACAAAAGGAGTGTCGCTTTCAATTTTTTCAGAGCAGGCTGTCACAACAATATTTGCGATGATCTGTCCATACTCTTCCTCCATCTCCGGGTCGTTCCGCCACAAATCTAGTTTTTTCAACACCAAGTTTCCCGCACCACCTAGGCAGCATGTTTTCACCTTCCACTTGGGAGGGTCGCTGAAAAAATGCTCAAGGCCGGGAATATCTTCTAGGTCGATCTTCATGTCAATTTATATATTTACATCATTTTGTTGGCGAATAGTCAACTCGAAAAGTCATGCCGCCAATACTTCATTAAGCTCCTGAATCAACGAATTCATGTTGTCTCCGAACAGCTGATGCAGAAAAGGTGTCAGTCCCGAATGGCACTAAGTTAAGCTGTTTTTGCACGATATTTACTCCGGTGTGGGATCTCTTTCATTTTATGCCGCGCGACACTTAATAACTGAAAAGGCTTCGGCCTTCGCTTCACGCACCGGGGCTCACTTCGGCCTGGTCGAAGTGGACTTCATTTTCCGCAATAGCATCATAAAGCCGGGATATGATTCGCCGACGCTCCCGCTTACTTATTTTCATATGATTGAGATGCGGTTCCCATTGGCGCAGAGAGCGACCGGGTCAGGTCTGAATTGAATATTCAATATTGAATACAGCTCTGTTATGTGGAGAGGGCCTGAAACACCACTGCACCATGCAAAACCAAACATTCTATCTGGGGCCAAATTGCCCCGATAATGTCCCGAAATGCAGATGCGCTCCGAGCATTATCCCTGCACATTCTTTTTGACGGTTCGCCAGTCGAGGCCGGTGCGGCGGGCGACTTCGCCATAGTTGCCATAGACGTCGTATAGGTCGCGGCAGTATTTCTCCACCAGCTCCTTGGCGGACAGATTGCCGGATTCCATCGCCTGCTCTAAAGAGGAATCGGATTGCGATTCAACTGCAGCATCGCCCGTGTACGAACCCGTAATCATAATGCGCCGGATCGCCTGCTCCAGTTCCCGCACATTTCCCGGCCAGGCATAATTCCGTCCTACATCTTCTTTGAGTTTTCCAATGATTGGAAGTTTAAGGTCTGAGCCGCAGATCCGCTCAAGCAGATGGCTGGCGAGCATTTCCAGTTCTTTCGGTGTTTCGCGGATGCGCTCGCGCAGCGGCGGCACCGTAATGATGTCGGAGCAGAGGCGATAATAAAAATCATCACGAAACTCACCCGTGCGCCGCAGTTCATCGATCGACTTATTGGTCGCGGCAATCACACGTCCTTTAAATCGCAGTTTTTCATGACTGCCCACCGGCGAAAAGGTTCGCTCCTGCAGCACCTGCAACAACTTGATCTGAATCGGAATACTCACATCCCCGATTTCATCGAGAAAAATCGCGCCGTATGCACTGCATCGCGAAAAGATGCCTTCATGTTTTTCAATCGCACCAGTAAACGCACCCTTGCGATGCCCAAAAAGTTCCGACTCAATCAGGCTCTCTGGATACTGCGACAAATTGATGGAGACAAATGCGCGGGTAAAACTTTCCTCAAACTTCTGGGTATTGGGATTGAAAGGAATAAATCCGGATCGTCCGATCGCCGCCGCAGCTGCCCCTTTACCGGAACCGGTTTCGCCGAGAAGCAGTGTTGAAAAATCTTCCATACGATCCCAAAGACAGGATTCATACCACGCAATTTCATGGGTAAAAATATTATCCCAAAGCTGCGCGCGCAGCTTTTTCATGACCGGCGATTCGCCGACCAGGCCCGTTGAGATAAAATAATAGGCGCGGCGGATCTGGTAGAACATCGCGACATACCGCCGCGCGTCTTCCCGTTTAAAACCATACTCGATCAGATCTTCCAGACATTGGAAGGCAAACGGTGCCCGAACCGATTCATCACCCGCATTGATCTGGTCTTCAATCAGCTGATCAAAGCGTTCCATGTACCGATGAAATATGTGAAACAGGACGCTGATTCCAATGGCGCGCACCTCTTCCTTGCCGTTGCGATCAATCACGATTCCGCCGGACTTTTTCAGCGCATCGATATGCTCGGCGAGTTTTCTCAGCAAAGGTTCCAGTGTGGAGTGCCAGTGTACGGTTTCGTCAGCTCCGACAATCTGCCGATCAATTTCCACCCGCTTATCACCGAATGGATTACTGAATGCGGCCTCGGCAATCATTTTAAAGAATTCAACACTCATGCATATAATGTATACACACCCTGCACATTATGTCGAATTAATATTCAATAAATAGACGGCCTATATTTTACATCATATTGTATTCAAACATCTTACATTCATACCCATAAAGGGTGGCACACCCTGTGCATTAGAGGCCTTTGTTGAACAACTTAACTTCAGGAGCGGAAATGAAGAATACATTCAAATGGTTAAATATCAGCCAGTTTACCGGGGCCTTTAACGACAACGCCTTTAAAATGACGGCGGTCATCGTTCTGGTTTCAATTTTGGGCGACCAGAGCCTGCCCACCGTCATCGCTATCTGCTCGGCCTTGTTTGTTATCCCGTTTATTCTTTTCTCCAACGCCGCCGGCACACTGGCCGACCGGTTCAGCAAAAAAAACATCATCATTGCCAGCAAATGGATGGAAGTCGGGCTACTGACCATCTCCATCCCTGCCCTGCTTTCCGGCCTCGCCTGGCCGGTCTACGCCCTGCTCTTTCTACTCTGTACCCAGAGTGCGTTGTTTGGCCCGGCCAAGCGCGGCATTGTTCCTGAACTGGTTGATGATGCCGAACTATCGCGAGCGAATGGCTATTTGACCGCCGCCACCTATGTGGCCATCATCCTGGGTACCGCGCTACCGGCGCTGCTGATCGGCTATCTGGGTCTGAGCCCGCTGCTGGTTCTGGCGGTGTGCGCAGCCCTCGCCCTGACCGGCGCATTTGCATCCTACAAAATGGCCAACGTCCCCGCCTTTGGAAAAACGCGACGCGCATCGCCGTGGATCATTCCGGATGTCGTGCATGCCGTACAATCTCTGAAAGATGATCGATGGGCCAAACGGGCCGTACTCGGATTGGTTCTGTTCGGCGGCATTACCGCGCTCTTTCAGCAGACGCTCGTTTTCTATGGAAAAGAAGCGCTGGGGATGACCGTCGAACGTGCCCCCATGCTTTTCCCGCTGGCTGCCATCGGGATCGGGATCGGCGCCCTGCTCACCGGAAAACTTTCAAAGCATACCATCGAAATCGGTCTGATTCCGGTCGGTGCCCTGGGCGTGATGATCAGCGCTATCGGTCTCTCTTTTGCCACCGGCCCCATTGTGATCGGCGGATGGATTATTCTACTGGGCATGAGTTGCGGCATGTATCTGGTTCCGCTGAATGCCTTCCTGCAACAACGGGTTCCGGCGGAAAAACGCGGCGCAGTTTTTGGCGCCACCGGTTTTCTCAGTTTTTCGGCCATGGTACTCGCATCCGCCCTGTTTTATCTGCTCACTAAAGTATTCCATGTGAATGCACGCGGATGCACGCTGGTTACCGGCCTGATCGCCGCGATCCCGGCCATTATGGCGTGCGTGCGTCTACCGGGATTCTTCACCCGCTTCTGGCTGATTCGTCTGGTCAAACGACTCTATAAAGTCCGTTTCCAGGGATTGGAAAATCTACCGCGCGAAGGCGGGGCCCTGCTGATCTGTAATCACACGGCCTATGCCGACGCCCTGCTGCTTCAGGCTGCCACCGGTCGCCCGATCCGTTTTGTGATGTCGCGCGATGTATTCAAAACCTGGAAGTGGGCTTATCCCTTCTTCAAACTGACCGACTGCATTCCGATCCATACCTCTGATGGACCGCGCGCGCTGGCCGGAGCTGAAGGAGAAGCTCGCGAAGGTCATGCGCACGAAGACCCGCGACGAGTGGTGCACCCTCATGGAGGGCACCGACGTCTGCTTCGCGCCGGTGCTG
>CAKZQV010000283.1 GCA_937141895.1 uncultured Verrucomicrobiota bacterium | reverse complement strand
AGCAAAATGCTGAATCAATCCAACATCGTTGGGTTTATTGTAATACGGCGTGACCTGCAGCGTTCCGTCTACCCCAAATTCTTTTACAGCAGCCGTTAGCTCAATCGCCTCGGCCGTGGAGTTGGCACCCGTGCCCGCCATGATTTTCACGCGCCCTGCCGCGACATCCGTCACGGTTTTAATTACCTGCAGATGCTCATCAGTCCGCAGTGTCGGCGATTCTCCGGTTGTCCCAACCGGAACAATACCCGAAACCCCGCCGGCTATATTAAATTCGACCAGCTCAGCGAGTTTTTCATAGTCCACCTCACCGCTTGTGGTGAACGGTGTAACCAGCGCAGTGTATACCCCTGTAAAATACATTTTTCTTCTCCCATGTAGACGAGGCATCTTGCCTCGTTGCTCACGCACAACATTCTGCGCACGGCTTATCAACCGCAACGAGGCTGGAAGCCTCATCTACAATTTATGCCTCAAAGGCCGTCAGGCCGTTAAAATCCAATGTTGCAAAATGATCATCCAGCGTTTCCGCGCGGCGGATCTGGATGACTTCTCCATTCTCTCGCAGTAGCAGCTCCGAAGAACGAAGTTTGGCATTATAGTTAAAGCCCATAGAGTGGCCGTGTGCTCCGGCATCGTGGATCACGACTAGATCCCCAACCACCGGCTCAGCAATCGGCCGATCGATGGAAAACTTATCGTTGTTTTCACAAAGCGAACCCGTGACATCACATACAAAATCCGCCGGCGCGTCTTCTTTTCCAGCCACCGTGATGTGGTGGTATGCCCCATACATTCCTGGGCGCATCAGGTTGGCCATGCAGGCATCGGTACCCACATATTCTTTATAGGTGCTCTTCCGATGCAGCACACGTCCCACCAGATACCCATAGGGACCCGTTACCATGCGCCCGCACTCCAGCCGAATATCCAGACCCTTCAGGCCCTTGCCCGTGATGTACTCGTCGTAGAGTTTTTTGACGCCTTCTCCGAGCGCCTCGAGATCAACGGCCTCTTCTTCCGGTTTGTACGGAATACCAATTCCGCCGCCCAGATTCACAAATTCAAATTCGATCGCCAGCTCAGCATGCAGTTCTCCAACCAGCTCAAAAAGCATATGAGCGGTTTCAATGAAATAGCTCGTCTCGAGCTCATTCGACGCCACCATCGTGTGCAGACCGAAGCGCTTAACCCCTTTGTCTCTCAGGATACGATAGCCTTCAAACAACTGCTCGCGGGTGAAGCCATATTTAGCTTCTTCCGGATGGCCGATAATCGCATTCCCGGCTTTCAGCGGTCCCGGATTATAGCGACAGCATACCAACTCCGGCAGACCGACGTGATCTTCCAGGTATTGGATGTGGGAAATATCATCCAGATTGATAATGGCATTCAGCTCCGCCGCTTTTTTGTACTCATAGGCCGGCGTGTCATTGGATGTAAAAATAATATCATCACCCGTGATCCCAACTTCTTCTGAAAGAATCAGCTCTCCCATGGAGGAACAGTCCGAGCCGAAGCCCTCCGCCTTCAGGATTTTCATCAGATACGGATTCGGAGCGGCCTTGACCGCAAAGTATTCCTTGAATCCCGGATTCCAGGCAAAAGCCGCCTTCAGGCGCTTTGCGTTATCACGAATGCCTTTTTCGTCGTAGATATGAAATGGGGTCGGAAAACGCTCGGTCAGCGCCTCCAGGTCATCCTTACTCAAGGGAATCTTCTTTTCAGCCATGTTTTTCTCCTAAAATCAATCGCGGGACTATACACGAACACCCGCCGTTTCCAATGTCTGGAAGACACAAAAAAGGGTTTTTCCAAACCTTGGAAAAACCCTCTCAAGTGTTTGGAATCCCGAATCAGCTCTCTTTTTTCATCGTGGCCAATACGCGCAGACGCAGGGCGTTGAGCTTGATGAAGCCGGTCGCGTCGGACTGGTCGTAGCCGCCGGCCTCGTCGAAGCTGACGAGTTCCGGGCTGTAGAGCGAATACGGGGACTTCCGTCCACTCACGTGTACGCCGCCCTTGTAGAGCTTGACGCGGACATCGCCGGTGACGGTTTCCTGACTCTGGGCAATCGCCGCCTGGAGCATTTCGCGCTCAGGAGCAAACCAGAATCCGTTGTAAACCAGCTCAGCATATTTTGGAATAAAGCCGTCGCGCAGATGCATCACTTCGCGATCCATACAGATCGATTCCAGTGCACGGTGCGCTGCCTGCA
>CAKZQV010000282.1 GCA_937141895.1 uncultured Verrucomicrobiota bacterium | reverse complement strand
GGTTCGAGGCCGTTTCGCTCGATTTCGGCCGTCATAAATCGGACATCGAATGACGCGTTATGCGCAAGGAGAATCGAATCGCCGACAAATTCCTGAAAGGCGCGATAGGTGTCCGCAAAGCCGGGATAGCCGGTGAGGTCTTCCGAGGTCAGGCCGTGGATATGGCTGTTTCTGATCGGAATGCCCGGTTGAATGAGCCAGTGGGTGGATTTAATGATTTTCCCGTTTCGGAATTTGACTGCGCCGATTTCAATAATCCGTTCCCTGGCGGGGCTGAATCCGGTGGTTTCCGTGTCGAATGCCACAAAGGTAAGCTCACCGATATTCGCGTAAACGGTGAGTGAGAGCAGGGAAATCAGGCTGAACAGTAACTTCTTCATCTTCCAATGCTTGGAAATTAGCCGAGGGGCGATTACCTTTACGAGAATTTTGCGGAAGAAACCATGATCGATAAAGCATTGCTGAGTAAATTGCCTGCTGAGGCGGGTGTGATTAACGGAGCGGAGCTGAAGGAATTTACCACCTTTAAGCTGGGCGGCCCCTGTTCGGCGCTCATTGATTGTTCCGATGCGGATACGCTTTCTGCTTCGGCCCAACTGCTGGCCGTCGCAGGAGTGCCGTTTATGGTGATCGGGCAGGGTTCCAATCTGCTGGTTTCCGACAATGGAATTGAGTGCGTGGTTTTGCGCTATTGCGCGGATCAAAATCCCATCGTTGAAGCTTCCGGAAGTCGGATCACGGTTTCGGGCCATACACTGCTAGATGATTTGGCACGAATCGCCATTGAGAAAGGGCTGGGGGATATCTCGTTCTGCAGTGGAATCCCCGGAACCGTTGGCGGGGCCATTGCGGGGAATGCCGGAGCGTTTGGACAGCAGATCGGCGATGTGGTGGACACGGTGCGTCTGATGCAGAAGGATGGCTCAATTCTTGAAGCCGTTGCGGAAGATCTCGAATTTGAATACCGTTCGTCGGCGCTTAAGCAAAGCGGAGCAATTGTGCTGGATGCGGTGCTGAAATTAAAACCCTGTTCTATGGATACGATGCAGGCCGAGCGGGAGCGGATTCTGGAGCTTCGACGAACCAAACATCCCGATTGGAAAGTTAATCCCTGCGCCGGCAGTGTGTTTCGCAACATCGAGCCAACCTCGGCGGCGGAACGGCGTCAGGCCGCTGGCTGGTTTCTGGAGGAGGCCGGGGCCAAGGACTTTCGGGTCGGCGGTGCCCGGCTTTTTGAAAAGCACGCCAACATTATTATTGCTGAACCGGATGCCTCAGCACAGGACGTTTACCTGTTGACCGAGAAAATGATTTTGGCGGTATATGAAAAATTCGGTTTTCAGTTAGAGCGGGAAGTCAAATTGCTCGGCACATTTTCGAACGGATTGTAAGGTTTTCCTTTCTCCCGCGATTACCTGTTATGCGGAGTCGACAGACGTTCACTCCCATCGGTATGATTTCAATATCACAAGGGAGAAACCGTGGAAAAAATCAGAATAGGAATCAGTTCGTGTTTACTCGGTAAAAAGGTGCGCTATGACGGTCAGCATAAGCTCGACAGTTTTGTCGTGGGCACACTATCCAACTGGTTTGACTTTGTTCCGGTCTGTCCGGAGATGGAGTTTGGTCTGGGCGTTCCGCGCGAGACGATTCGACTGGAGGGGGACCCCGAACACCCGCGATTGGTGAAAACCAAGAGCCGCGAGGATTTGACGGTTGCCATGGAAAAGTTCTGCCGTGACCGCGTGGCTAAACTGGATAAAGAGCAACTGGATGGATATATCCTGAAAAGTCGTTCGCCAAGCTGTGGTATGGAACGGGTGAAGGTCTATTCCGAAAAAGGCATGCCGTCGAATAATGGCGTTGGAATTTATGCTGCAGCCCTGATGAAAAAATTTCCCTTAATTCCGGTTGAAGAAGAGGGGCGTCTGAATGATGCAGCTTTGCGGGAAAAATTTATTGTGCAGGTTTTTACTATGCATCGGTGGCGCTTGATGCTGGCCGAAAATAATACCCGCGGCGGTTTGGTAAAGTTTCATGAGCGGCATAAATATCTACTGATGGCGCACAGTCCGGCTCACTATAAATCGTTGGGCCAAATTGTTGCGGATATGAAAGGGAAGCGGTTGCCGGTGGTGCAGGCGGAATATCTTGAACAACTGATCGCGGCGCTTCGGTTACGCGCAACGGTGGCAAAACATGTAAATGTGCTCCAGCATCTGGCTGGGTATTTTAAAAGGCAGTTGGAGCCTGATGAAAAGCGGGAGCTGGCGGAAACCATTGCGAGTTATCGTCAGGGCCATTTTCCCCTGA
>CAKZQV010000281.1 GCA_937141895.1 uncultured Verrucomicrobiota bacterium | reverse complement strand
AAACTGCCGTTGCAGGTTTCCCGTCCGCCACATGTGATCGTAGATGAATCACGCCGATTTGCCGTGTTCAGCAATGAATTCATTGCTGTTCCCGCAAGAAAAATCGGTATTGCAGGCGCTGCTGAAAGTAAAAACTTGCTCAAGACCCTGGCATTCTATGTGGTTTCTGACTTCGCTCGCTACTTTGAATTTTTTCTGGCTGCGCAAATCGGCGTACAAAAATCTATCAGCAACCTCGCTACCCTCAAGTCCCTGCCCACCCCGCATTTTTCTGATAGGGATGTAAATGCTCTATCGCAGCTTTACGATCAATTAGCCGCTACCGAAGATTATTCCGTTAGTTTAATCAATAGACCAAGTAGGCAACATCAGCGGGAGAGATTGGAAAAACAAGCCAATGAGCTGGTTTATCGGGGCCTTCGGCTGTCAGCCGAAGAACGCATGCTGGTGCAGGATTTAATACATGAACGGGGCAAGCTGTTGCGCGGCAAAATTTCCCGGGAACTTCTGATAATGCCGTCCGAGTCTGAAATTCACACCTATATCGAAGTACTGAAAGCCCAACTGGATGATTTCCTCGGCGATCAAGACGACCAGCAGCACGCCGTCAATGTGGTTTACCAGAATCCATCGGCCATGTTGGAAATTCGTATGGTCGATGTCTCCGAATCCGATACCCTGCAGATTCATCGGGCGGATAACACCCTGGCACGAGAATTCGCTGAACTGAAGAAACGTCTGACGCGGCAGCACAGCCAGTGGTTGTATTTTGAACGGAATCTCACCGTGTTCGATGGTGATCGGACTTACCTGTTCAAGCCGTTGGAGCGTCTTTCATGGCTGCAGAGGCAGGCCCTGACCGACGCCACGGACCTGATTGCCCAAACACTTTGCGCAGAGCCGGTTTGATGGGGATCGGTAAGCGCGCGCGAGAACGGTACTGCGGCGTTTCCGCGCATACACCGAAATACCGGGCCGTGTTCAGAGAGCATGTGTTCACGTTACTTCAGCTGGGGTATGGCCAGCTCGACAAACAGAAGTATATTAAAGAGGAGGAGCCTGCCATTACCGGTGAATTGGTTCGGGCAATGAACAGGGTCAAGCGCCGGCCCGGTCAGCCGCAATGGATGTATGATCTGGCGGTACATGACGACAAACCGCTGAATACCACTCCCCGACTCGGAAAACACAGGCCGCGCGCAGATCTTACTGTGGAATTGACCGGCACCTGGGCCTATTGGGAGTTCACTTTCGAGGCCAAACGGTTTTATCGGAGCAGCGGGATAGCGGAATATATGGGCCAGGCAGGCTTGGGTATGTTTGTCTGCGGCATTTATGCCCCGGATGCCCAGGATGTCGGCATGCTGGGTTATGTGCAGAACAAAGATACCGCTCAGTGGGAATCGCGGCTTTTGGAGGCGCTAACACAAAACAGTCCCCGGGCCG